>JAZFSU010000243.1:0-2070 GCA_036446335.1 Dehalococcoidia bacterium
TTCGAGGGCTTCGAGTTCGGAGGTTTCGGCGATATCTTCGACGCGTTCTTTGGCGGCGTCACCGGCACGTCGCGCCGCTCAGGGCCCCAACGGGGCGGTGACCTGAGCTATGGTATGGCCATTTCCTTCGAGGAGGCGGTCTTTGGCTGCGAGAAGGAGGTGGAGCTGGCACGTACCGAGAGGTGCTCGGTTTGTCACGGAACGAAGAGCGCGCCGGGCAGTCAACCCGAGAAGTGCCCCACCTGCAAGGGGTCCGGAGAGGTGCGCCGGTCTCAGCGCAGCGTCTTCGGACAGTTCGTAAATGTGACTGCGTGCAGCCGCTGCAACGGCGAGGGCAGGGTCGTCACGGACCCCTGTCCTCAGTGCGGGGGCCGGGGCAAGGAGCGCACCGCACGCAAGGTGGCCGTGAAAATACCCGCCGGCGTGGACGATGGCACCCAGATGCGAGTCAATGGTGAAGGGGACGCCGGCAACCGGGGGGGGCCTCCTGGGAATCTCTATGTCACTCTGTCGGTGCAAAAGCACAAGCTCTTCCGGCGAGATCGTGAAGTCATACTCTATGACTTGCCGGTGAACTTCGCTCAGGCGGCACTGGGCGACGAGGTTGAAGTGCCAACGGTTGACGGAAGCGTCATGCTCAAGGTCCCGGTCGGCAGTCAGCATGGCAGGGTCTTCCGGTTGAAGGAGCGAGGAGTCCCGCGCCTGCGTGGGCAGGGTCGAGGGGATCAGCTTGTGAGACTTCACGTTGTCACTCCTCAGTCGCTGGACGCCAAACAGAAGAAGCTGTTCAAGGATCTGGAGAAGACGCTCGGAAAAGCCACTCTGCCGGGCGAGGAGAAGGGCTTCTTCGGGAAGATCAAAGATACCTTCAGTGGCACCGAGTAACCGCTGTGGTGAGCCCGGCCCTGCGGCTGGCGTCGATCTTTTGAAGTGCCTCGCGCCACGAAACCTGAGTGTTGATCGAGAATGCACCGTTTCTTCCTTCCCGAGGATCAGGCCATCCAGGACACTGTGGCTATTTCCGGAAGCCTGGCCCACAAGTTGCGGAACGTGCTGCGCCTCGGCGCTGGTGACCGCATCATCGTTCTGGACAACAGCGGCTGGGAGTATGAAGTAGAGCTAAAGGCGGTGCATCAGGACACGGCAGAGGGCACGGTTATCGGCAAGACCATGTCAGCCGGTGAGCCTGCCAGCAGGATAACTCTGCATCAGGCGCTGCTCAAGGGCAGCAGCTTCGAAATCGTGCTTCAGAAGTGCACCGAGATCGGAGTCAGCGCCTTCGTTCCCACCATCTGCGATCGGTGCGTGGCCGTGAGCCCTGGCAGCAGCCGGGTCGACCGCTGGCGGAAGGTTATTCTTGAGGCGGCCCAGCAATCTCGGAGAGGGAAGCTGCCCGTTTTGAGGCCCCCAGATCAGTTCCGGCGGGCGTGCGAGTCAGCAGGGGGCGTCTCCGTGCTTCTGTGGGAGGGGGAGGAGAGCAGAGGCTTCAAGAGCGTTCTCAGAGAGGTCCTGGCGACCGGTCCTCCTGATGAGGTCAACATCTTTGTTGGCCCGGAAGGCGGATTCACTCCTGAAGAGGTCGACATCGCTCGCGGCTTCGGGATCGCGGTTGCCGGCATGGGACACCGCATATTGCGTGCCCAAACGGCTGGACTTGTAGCTGCCGCCATCACCTTCTACGAGTTGGGCGAGATTGGTGGTGGGGTGACGGACTTGTCAGCGTAGCGGCTTCAGCGACCATGATAGAAAAGCCCGAGGTCGCGGATAGCGCAGACCTCGGGCCTTGAACTCCTGACAGTTGCTTCGTCTCCTCGGGCTTCGAGCCTACCCGACGACCGCCTTGCCTATCATGAGCCTTGCGATGATCATCTTCTGGATCTGTGGCGGGCCGTCGCCCAGCTGGTAGCCGATGACGTCTCGGAGTCGTGCCGAGATGGGGTGTTCCGTACTGTAGCCGGGATGCCCGATGATCACCATCATGTCGTTTATCGCCTGCACCGAAACCTCGACGCTGTACCACTTGGCCATCGAGGATTCGATGGTGTGCGGTAGTCCCTGGTCTTTGAGCCA
>JAZFSU010000244.1:0-5233 GCA_036446335.1 Dehalococcoidia bacterium
AAAGTATTCATGCTGATGGGTGACGTGGCAATCAAGGCCGTCAACTACATCGCCAGGAGGGCCGGTGAGAAGAGGGTGATTCCAGCCGGCTCAACCTACAAGATTCGAGGAGACGAGTACCTGTTCCGCGGGAGAAGGGCTTTCCCATCCTACCTGCAGGCCGGTCCCAGCTTCTTCATAGAAAAGAGCAAGCGCCGAATGATCACCGAAGACATCAGAGCCGCGATGGAACTTGTGCAATAGCCGGTCTACGGGTGCGGAACCCGAATGAATGACCCAACTCTACCCCCAATCCTTCATAGTCTTGATACCCATCAGAAGATGACAAGAGAGCGCGATGGGGACCGGTTGGCAGTACACTGCTCGAGACAGGTCATACGACATGAAAGGAAACGCACCTTGCTCAGGGAAATAGCCGACTTCTATCGCTTCTTCTGGAGAACCGGAAGAGCCGACAAGACGATTGTCTTCTACGCCGAACACGAGGGCTACTATCCCTGCTTCGAAGGCATAATCGAAAGGCTGACCGGTGAGCACGGCCAGACCATATGCTACGTTACGTCTGACCCGCACGATCCGATTCTGCAAAGGGCGGACTCTCATGTCAATACTTTCTACATTAGAAGGCTGCTCCCCTTCTTCATGGCGCTTGTCAATTGCAGGGTCTTCGTCATGACACTGACTGACCTGAATCAATTCCATCTCAAGCGCTCGGCCGGCCCGGTGCACTACGTCTATGTCTTCCACTCCTTGGTCAGCACTCATATGTCATACCGATACGGCGCCTTTGACCATTATGATTCCGTCCTGTGCTGTGGTTCGTACCAGGCCGAGGAGATTCGCCGGCACGAAGAACACGATGGACTTCCGGCGAAGCAACTCGTGGAGACAGGGTACTATCGACTGGAGCGGATCTGCGAGGCATATCGGCGCTATTCCTCGGAGACACCTTCTTCCGCCGCCGGGAAGACTGTCCTGATCGCGCCCTCCTGGGGAGACGACAATGTTCTCGAGTCCTGTGGCGAGCGGCTGGTCAGGCTCCTGTTGGAAGCGGGCTATGAGGTGATTGTCAGGCCGCACCCGGAGACCGTACGACGCTCCCCTGACCTGATCGCCCTCTTCGCCTCCAGCTTCGGCGACGATCCGCATTTTACTCTGGAACTTTCCGTGGCCACCGATGATTCGTTGCTCCGGTCCGATGTCCTGATATGCGATTGCTCCGGCGTCTATCTCGAATACGCTTTCGGCACTGAACGTCCCGTCCTCTTCCTGGACGTTCCGGTAAAGGTCAAGAACCATCGGTTTGAAGAACTGGGGATCACGCCCCTGGAGCTTTCTCTTCGAAATGAGGTCGGCGTGATTGTCCCGCTGGAGAAGCTGCACACCGTTCCCCAGGTTGTCTCCGACCTGTCTGCCGGCGGTGCGGCTTACAAGAGCCGCCTCGCTGAACTGCGAAAGCAGTATGTCTACCCGCTTGGACAATCCTCCGACATCAGCGCCCGGCACATCCTGAGTGTCGCCGCCGGCAATGACCTCCCTGACCGGACAGGATAGATCTCCCCCAGGGACACCCGGGAACGACCACCGAGGGTCACCGTCCTGACGCTTCGGGAGCACCGTCTAGCCGCTCGGTCGTGCTAACGTTGGAGAGTCTGGAGGGAGATGCCCACCTGATGGCGGTCCAGGAGACTCGCCGCGGGCTCCGTTCTTGCCGCGGACGGCCGCTCCCCAGATGAACGACCGGGGGGTGAACACTGATGGATCCGCTACTGGCAGAACTGGCCTCCTCGTCTATCCACCTCACCCGCGAAATGCTGCCACCGGTATCACAGGCCCTTCCAGCCTATATCGACCCGGGCTCCGGCGGCCTCATCGTTCAGCTGCTTGTAGCCGGTCTGATCGGCGGAGCCTTTGTCGCCAGGTCCTACCTGGCCAGGGTGGGAATACGCCTTCGCAGGCTCTTCTCAAGGGGCGGCGCCCCACGTGATTGAGACCGCTGTTCCCCAAGCCTGCCCGGAGCAGGTTCCATACCCTGCGGCAGCCAGGGCGTAACCATGAAGCGATTCTCGGCTTTCCACCCGTTTCTGCTTTCCATATTCCCGATACTCTTTCTTGCCGCCAACAACATGGACGAGGTCCGTGCCACCGATCTCCTGTTTCTCCTGCCCACGGCTGTCATCGGCACGTTGCTGCTCATGGTCGCGGCCAAAGCAGTCACAAAGAGCTATCAGAAGGCCGCCATAATCACCTCGTGGACTCTGGCCTTGTTCTACTCCTATGGCTATGTCAGCGACCTGCTCTCTTCCTGGCGGACCGAGTCTTTCACGACCGCCAGTCACCACTGGTTCCTGGAGGCGATCTGGTTGCTGCTGCTCGCTGTTGTCGCCTTGCCGGTTATCAGGGCCCGCCGCAGCTTCCTCACGATGACGAAGCTGCTCAACGTTATCGCCGCCGTCCTGGTCGCGATTTCTCTCTTCAACATGGGCACATACGCAGTCAGGGCAACGAATCTTGAGCGGCCCGCGTTGAACGAAGAAGGCAACGGTTTGATCGTCGAGAATCCTGACGATCTGCCGGACATCTACTACATCATCCTGGATTCATACGGCAGAGACGACACACTCAGCGACGTATACGACTACGACAACAGTGAATTCACCGACTACCTGACTGACAGAGGGTTCTACGTAGCCTCCGGAAGCCGCGCCAACTATTCAGAGACTGTTCAGTCGGTAGCCTCTTCCCTGAATATGGAATACCCTGCCGTTCTCCAAGACGGAATTCTGGACACAATGGATTCATCGCAATTGACCAGAATGATCGTGGACAGTGAGGTTTCACGACTTCTCAAATCTGTCGGATACCGCTACATTCTCGTGTTTTCGGGTTGGAACCTCAAGGACATGAACGAATACGCTGAAGTGTATTCGTATGCCTACGAAATCGGATGGGGATCTGCCAGAATTCGAATCAGCAGTTTTGCTGAACATCTGCTCGGAAGCACCGCGCTTGGACCGTTGGCGGATTCCCTGATCACCGCCGAAGGCAGGAATTCCATCCTCTACTTCTTCGATGCGTTGTCCGGAGTTGTTGATGCCAGGGGGCCGAAATTTGTCCTCGCCCACGTTACCAGCCCTCATCCTCCGTGGTATTTTGACCGTGATGGAGGTCCCGCCCTGCCATCGGATCAACCGTATGCCTCCGGCTTCTCGGGTGGGGCCTTTCTGCGCCCGCCGAGTTGGTATGACAAGGAAAGATACGTCGATCAACTGGCCTTCGTCAACAGCAAGATCGAGCCCATCATTGAAGCAATACTGTCCGGATCGGACACTGCTCCAATAATAATCGTCCAGGCCGACCACGGTCCATGGACCTACCCGAACGAGGACGGAGCTTCCAACGAGACGATAGTTGAGAGACAGATGGCGGAGAAGATGAGGATACTGAATGCCTATTACCTTCCCGGCAAGAACAATCGCCTTCTGTACGAATCCATCACTCCGGTGAATTCATTCAGAGTAGTCTTTAACCTCTTCTTTGGCACGACCTACCAGATGCTGCCGGAGGAAAGCTACTTCGCGGAAGTCGGCAATCCCAGAAGGATTGTCACCGTACCGCCGGAATGACGCGCCGCCGACCGACCTTGCCCCGTGAGCTCTTCATCGTCTCCGTCGCCCTCGTCGGCATGCGCAATGAGCGAGAACTCAAGGAGAACGTCGCCGCCGCCGAATGGAAGCTGACCGCCGAAGACCGCGCCAATATCGACCGCATCTTCGAGGAAGAAGGCGTTTCCACCAACATCGACGTACCGCAGGCGGTAACCCCGCCCCCATCCACCAGGTGGCAGTAGGGAAAAGCTTGGTGGCGGATTGGTGGTGCAGCAGTGACCTGACCCCCTCCCCCCGTTGACATCCTCCGCACCAACCACTACAATAAACGTCCTCGTGCGTATCCAGCTCGCCCCTTCCCGACACAACGTTGCAGGAGGTGGGTGGTGGAAGATGTGGGGCATCAGAATCGTCGAATGACTCGGCGGTGACTGGTGTCCTTTTCCATTTCAAGGAGGTAGCCGCGGTGATACCGGAAACGACGAAAGACATCACGGTGGAATGGCTGAACGAAGTGTTGCACGCCAACGGCTTTCTCGAGGAGGCGAGCATTTCCGCATTGGGACATGAGTCAATCGCTGTCGGTGAAGGGTTCATGAGCGACATGGCAAGGTTGACAGTAGCCTATGACCGGAATCGTCCTCAACTGCCCACAACGATGATTGCCAAGCTGCCCCCTTCGCACGAATCCGCTCGCGCAGTCGGCATGCTGACCGATCTCTACGAGAGGGAGATTCGGTTCTATCAGGAAGCTGCCCCGACGAGTCCCATTCGAACACCCCGCCTCATCTGCGGAGAGGTCGATTCCGCCAACCAGCGGTATGCCCTGCTCATCGAAGACTGCTCGCACTGTCAGCAAATCGACCAGACGATAGGGATGGACTACGAGCAGACAAAGCTGGCGGCACTCAAGCTGGCCGATTTCCATGCACGGTGGTGGGATTCACCAGAGCTTGGGGCCTTTGACTGGCTACCGGGGCCTAAGGATCCGCTGGTGTTGACCGTGATCGACATCTTCAAGGCCTGTTGGGAGGCCTGCGCTCAGGATGAGGAGTTCAGGAAGATGCTCCCCGCAGGGGGCTGGGAAGCTGGTCTGAAGATCAATGAGCATTACGCGAGTGTATTTGAGAATCCGCCTGAGAACAACCTCACAATCTCTCATCGTGACTATCGTGCTGACAACATGTTCATCGACCCTGACACTCCGGATGACCCGCTCATTGTGTTCGACTGGGGCGCCACCTCAGCAGCGCCCGGTGTCTCAGACCTGGCCTATATGCTTGGTGGAAGCTTGACCATCGACTTGCGGCGCCGGGTGGAGAAGGACATAGTGAAACTCTACTATGGGCGCCTCCTCGACCGGGGCATCTCCGGCTACTCCTACGACGAATGCTGGACTGAGTACCTGAAGGGCCTCTTGGGGTTCACCATCATCCCGGTTCTGGCATTCTCCAGCTTGGACATGAGCGACCCAAGGGGTACAGAACTGCTGCGTATCGGAATGGAGCGGTGGTTCACATCGATAGTTGACAATGATGCAACCAGCGTGTTGCACTGAAGCAACAAGAAAGTGTGATCGGGACTGGTTCGTGACAGACTGTTTGCGGGTGCTTCACCTGAGACTG
>JAZFSU010000245.1:0-12502 GCA_036446335.1 Dehalococcoidia bacterium
CCTCGTCGTCATGTTCGCCGGGTCGAAATGTTAGCTTGCAGAAGACATCATTCTCGTCGCACTGCTCGCATTCCATCTGAAGCGTGGTGTGCTTGATGTCGAATTGCTGCTTCAGCACATCCTCGATCCTTTCACGAATGCCCGCCGACTGGCTGATGTTGACGTCATCGATCAGCACGTGGCAGCTCATGGCATGCAGTTCCGGCGTAATACTCCAGACGTGAACGTCATGCACATCCTTCACCCCAGGCGTTCCGTTCAGGGCCTTCACCATATCAACCACGTCCACATGGCGAGGTGTGGCCTCCAGAAGAACCCTCAGGCCTTCCCTCAGAATCCGCCAGGCAGCCGCGGCAATAATCAAGCTGATCAATATGCTGATAATCGGGTCGACCCAGTGCCATCCCGTGATCAATATGATAGCTCCGCCGACGATGACCCCAACCGACGCCAGGGCGTCGCCCAGAGCATGCCAAAAAGCGCTACGCACATTGATGTTGGCCCGCTGCTCCCTTCTCAACCAGAAGACGACGAAGGCGTTGACCCCAAGCCCCACCACAGCCACGAGCAGCATCAGGAGGCTGTTGATCTCCGGCGGATCCTGGAGACGACGGTAGGCCTCATAAACGATGACTACAGCGATGGCGAATATGGAGACCGCGTTCACGACGGCAACCATCACACCAACCCTGTGATAACCAAATGTCATTCGGCTGCTGGACGGACGTTCCGCCTGCCTCACCCCATACCAGCTCAGGGAGAGCGCGATGACATCTGTGAACACGTGACCGGCATCACTGAGAAGTGCCAGACTGTTGGACAACAGCCCGCCGACCAGCTCCACCGCGAAAATAAAACCGGTCAGCGCAATCCCAAACTTCAGTTTGGTGCCTACATGAAGGGAGCCATGATGGCTGTGATCGCCCAACTGCCCCTCCGACCTACTACCGTGTGTCAATACTAAGCCAGAATAGACTGCGGTTGCAAGGCGCTCGTCTCCGGCATTGGGAGCCCCACCTGCGCCACCTATCTTCACACAGGCGTTTGTCGGCTCCGCTCGCCTGAACGCGACGCTATGACCGCTACCCTTGCCGCCACTGCCGACAGTGCAAATGCGGTCAGGGGGACTGTTGCCCACCCCAGAGCACGCCGCACTCAGCGCAACCCGGATGCCAACCGTCGGGGGGCACCATGGACTCGCCTCCCATTCTCTAGACTGTTCAGGCAGCGTATGTTATATTCAAGGGAGAATCCCGGCAAGCGATAGATTCTTCCTGGTGTCTACTTTCGGTCAAAACCATGGACATGGCACATGCCCGTTCGAAGCTAATCCAGCAACTCGCCTACGAGATCAGAGACCAGCAAGTGCTGGAGGTCATGGGCCGCGTGCCGAGGGAGCTGTTCATCCCCCCTTCCAGCCAGCATCTGGCGTACGAGAACACCCCTCTGCCGATAGAGATGGAGCAGACCATCTCCCAGCCTTTCATCGTCGCCCTGATGACTCAGGCGTTGGCACTCAAGGGCCGCGAGAAGGTCCTCGAGGTTGGCACCGGGAGCGGCTATCAGGCAGCCATACTCTGTGAAATGGCCCGGTGGGTCGTTACGGTCGAACGCCACAGAATGCTCATCGACAAGGCCAAGGAAGTCATGGCACTCCTCAACTACAAGAACGTAGAGTTTCACTTCGCAGAGAAGACCCTGGGCTGGCAGATGGGAGCCCCGTACGATGCCATAGTTGTCACGGCTGCCGCGCCAAACGTGCCCCAGGAACTCCTCGACCAACTGGCGGTGGAGGGCAGACTCGTGATCCCCGTTGGCACGCCGTTCGAGCAAGACCTGATTAGAGTCGTCAAGCACAAGAATGGCCAGGACAGCACCAATTTGGGCTCCTGCCGCTTCGTCCCCTTGATCGGGGAAAGCGCCTGGGCGGTCGACTAGGCAGGCCAAGCCCACGCACAGGAGGAACGTCTGTCAGCGGCAGCAGTCCCGTCCCTTTCATGCCCCACGATCGTCGGAGTCGCGGCTCACTCGACGTCCCCACACCCACACGGCTCATCGAAGAACCGTCGGGGCTTACATAAAGTCGACTGAGGTGGTAGAATAGATAGCGTCGAGGGGCAAGAAAAGAGCAGTTCTGAATTGCCGATAGGGTCAATTGTCCTCGCCGGTGGGCAGAGTTCCCGTTTTGGCGCAGACAAGTGCGCAGAGACAATTGCCGGAAGGACCCTGATTGAGACGGTCATCGGTCATCTAAGTTCACTGAGCAGCGAAATCCTGATCGTGGTTTCCGGAGGGCAGTCAAGATCATTGCACCTCCATCCAATGGCGAGAACAGTGGGCGACCTCTACCTTGGCAAGGGTTCCCTTGGCGGTCTCCATGCCGGTCTCACGTACTCCACTTGCTCTCACAGTCTGGCTGTCGCGTGCGACATGCCTTTTCTCAATCTGGACCTGCTGCGCCACATGATTGAGCTTTCGCCGGATTTCGACGTGGTCATCCCGAGGGTCGGAGACAAGAAAGAGCCGCTACATGCCATCTACTCGAAGGACTGCCTGCGGCCCATCGAGACATTGCTTGAGCAAGGCGATCTCAGAATCACCAGGCTCTGCGATACGATGAGGGTGCGGTACATAGACGAAAACGAGATCGACAGATTCGACCCGAAGCATCTGAGCTTCCTCAACGTTAATACCCAGGGCGACCTGACAGGAGCCAGAAGGCTAGCGGAGTTGGGAATCAGCAGTGAACACAATGATGGTGTATCCCGGGACAGGCAAGGATGAACCGTTGTCTCAAGAAATGATCACTGTCGAGGAGGCACGAGATAGAATCCTTTGCCACTTTGACTTGCTCGAGGCCGAGAGCGAACTCCTCCTGGAAAGCCTGGGCAGGGTCCTGGCGGAGGACATCTACTCCACCATCGATATCCCGCCGCTGGATAATTCGGCCATGGATGGCTTCGCTGTGCAGGCCAGGAGCACCGAGAGTGGCACACGTTCGTCTCCCAATGTCCTTCGCGTTATCGGCGAAGTGGCAGCTGGCTACCTGACAAAGGAAGTAGTAACGCCCGGCACCGCCGTCCGCATCATGACTGGCGCTCCGGTGCCCAAGGGAGCCGACACGGTAGTCCGGTTCGAGGATACTGACGAACAGAATCGCAAGGCCGCGGGGCTGCCTCTGAGTGAGATCGGTGTCCTGTGCGAGGTAGACGAGGGGCTGAACATAAGGCGAGCCGGGGAGGACATTGCTCGAGGCAGTCTAGTGCTGCAGGCAGGCACGCTGCTCCGCCCCCAGGAGATCGGTGTTCTCGCCTCGCTTGGGCGCGAGGTCGTCCCGGTCACTCAACGCCCGGTAGTAGCTGTACTCGCGACGGGAGACGAGCTTGTAGACGTCAAGGAACCACTGCCCATAGGCAAGATATACAACAGCAACACCTATAGTCTGGTAGCGCAGGTGATTCGGTACGGGGGTATCCCGAAGATATTGGGCATCGGCCGCGACAACACTCAAGACCTGTTGGAAAAGATCAGGCAGGCCAAGGATGCCCACATGCTAATCACTTCGGCAGGTGTATCGGTAGGCGACTATGACATCGTCAAGGACGTCTTGTCGCAACTCGGGGAGATTGGTTTCTGGACGGTACGCATGAAGCCAGGCAAGCCCCTGGCCTTCGGAGTGCTGCAACTGGATAAGAAGACGATTCCCCACCTTGGGCTTCCCGGGTATCCGGTCAGCTCAATGGTCACGTTCGAACAGTTTGCCCGGCCAGCTATTTTGAAGATGCTGGGCAGGCACGATCTTGCCATGCCCACGATCCTGGCCAAGAGCGAAGGCCGTGTGCGGAACAAGGACGGACGTCGCGTGTTCGCCAGGGTCCGGGTGACCGGGAAGCAGGGCCAGTACTCTGCCAGCTTGGTTGGGCCACAGGGTTCGGGTATCCTGACCTCTATGGCACGAGCCAACGGCCTAATGATTGTCCCGGAGGATGCCTCCTCCGTGGAAGTCGGAGATGAGGTTCAAGTGCAAATGTTGGATTGGGACGAAGAGCTGTAGTTTCGCAAGCAAGGAGAGCAACCATGATGCTTCCCATAGTCAGTGTCGTTGGGAAGAGCGGAGCGGGCAAGACTTTCGTCGTAGTGAGACTGGTAACTGAGTTGAAGAGCCGAGGATATCGCGTGGCAACCGTCAAACACAGCGTCTGTGGCTTCGATCTGGACAGAGAGGGAAAAGACTCATGGCACCACGCGCAAGCGGGAAGCGACGCTGTCGGCATCAGTTCTCCCAACAGGTTTGCCGTGATCAGAAGTGTCGATCACGATGCCACCCTGGCTGAGGTCCCACGGCTCATTGGGCTCGACTTCGACATCATTGTCGCTGAAGGCTTCAGCCAGGACAGTGGTCCCAAGATTGAGGTCCATAGACAGGAACTTGGCCCTGACATGATCTGCAACCCGGAGGAGCTAATGGCCGTCGCCACCGACGGCGGACTGGAGGTAGACCTGCCGAAGTACGCTCCGGATGATGCAGCAGGACTCGCTGACCTCGTCGAGAGGGAATTGCTCAGCCGCCAGGATCAGGGGATGATTGCCCTATACGTCAACGGGGAAGCGATACCTCTCAACAGCTTTGCCAGCAGAGTTCTCAGCAGCACAATACTCGGCTTGGTCTCACCCCTCAAGGGGGTCGATGTGCCAGCCAGCATCGATATTTCAATCAGAAGGAAAGCCCAATAATGATTCTCGACGCGGCCGATTTCGTCTTCAGGGCCCCCAAAGAGGCAGCTTTTGCTCGCCGGGTTCTCATCAAGCCGAGCGCCGGCTGTTCCCTGCCCCATCCAATGACCACGAGCCGGGAGACGTTGGCGGCAGTGATCGAAGGCATCAGGAGGGTGAGCGCAGCGGACATCCTGATCCTCGAGAGGAGCGCCGGGGAGGAACCGGTACATTCAATCTACGAGTCACTGAGCTACGATTTCCCGCACACGATGTTGCTCGATGTCGACCAGTGTGTCCCCGTTGCGGTGGAAAACCCATTGCCCAAGTCTTACGCCGCGTCCACATTCTGGATTCCCAGCGTAATTCTGTCATGCGATTTCTTGATTACCATCTCTCCATTCAAGGCTGCGCAGGGCACTGGGGAGTTCAGCATCAGAAACCTGCTGGGCCTTCTCCCCGCTGATAAGTATCCGCGTGACACGAAGGGCCTTCCATTGGTGAACGAAGGTCTGAGCATCGACCATCTCATCGCCGACCTCTACTTCACGTTGCCCTTTGATCTGGGGATTGTTGACGGACGTAAGAGGCTTGTCAGTGACAGCGACATCGCCCAAGGGGAGGTCAAGGACTTTGGGAAAGTCTTTGTCGGAACGCCCTATGAGGCGGACACCGAAGCCTCACTTGCCGCGGGAGTGCAAACCGATTATCTTCACATGATCGGCCACGCGAGAGTCGAACAAGGAGGATAGCAGATGATGGAAGAACAGGATACGACGGACGATAGCAACGGCACAGAGTCGCAGCGTCACTATTTCATCGATTTGGATTGGTATCGAGCGAAAGAGCGTTCCTTTGTCACGCTTGCAGCAACTCGAATGTGCGCTTCGCGTCACGACAAGAAGGCACTGAAATCGGAAGCTGCCATGTTGAACGCCCTGAAGCAGTGCTGCTCCAAGCAGCAGTCATTCGTTGCGCCGGGGATGCCCATTCAGGAGCTGATCTTTCGTGTTTTCCTTGCCAACGGAAACCAGCCTCAAGACCTCGGGCAGATAGAGGACACGCTGCGCCAGTGGCTGGCTCCCACCGGTACCGTGAGAGACGTCTCCGCCGCAAAGCTGGAACGCATTATCGGCGGCGACACCTATTACGGACTGAGGCCTGCCCCATCGTGAGCCGGGCGCGTTAGTATCGCACCGCAAATCCGCCGAACCGCCCGCTGTATTCGAGCCACGACACGTCCAGGCGATCGACTTTGGCCTGAGGCGGTCCCGCCTTGAGATGATCCAGCATCTTGTCGAGATTCCTTCTGGCACCTTCCGCCACGATCTCCACTTCCTCCCCACCAGACAAGTTCCTCACGTATCCGGTCAGTTCCAGTGCCCTCGCATGTCTCTCTACGAAGTAGCGAAAGTTAACACCCTGCACCCTTCCGCGTACGATGACCATGGCAGCTGCCATCTCGGACATTCTTTCGGCCTCCACGAAGGCGCTATAGCACCCTTACGCGGGAAGACGAGTCGACGCGATCAAGGCGATGGAGCCCGCTGTCCCGAGCGGACTTGATCGCCTCGCCGAACTCCGCCTGCGAAATCGAACGCTGCAATTCAGGCACATCATTCGCCCTGTAGCAGGGGCGATACTGATCCATGACGTTGAGGTATGTTTCGCTCGAGATCTCATGGCTAAGAAACCGGCAGACCTCGGCCGTCCCCGCGAGGCCGCCCGGCAAAACGAGATGGCGCACCAGCAGGCCCCTGCTCGCGACGCCACGGCCGTCAAGTCGAAGGTCTCCCGCCTGACGATGCATCTCTGCGACTGCCGCCCTGTTCACCTCTGGGTAGTCTTCTATCTCCGAGAAACGCAGGGCAATCTGCTCGTCAGAGTATTTCATATCCGGCATGTAGATATCTACGATACCAGCGAGGAGACCCAGCGTTTCCACCGAGTCATAACCACCGCTGTTGTATACGAGGGGAACTGAGAGGCCTTCTGATACGGCAATCTCCAATGCCTCCATAATCTGCGGCACGACATGAGTCGGGCTGACGAAGTTGACGTTGTGGCAGCCCATCCTCTCCAGTGAGAGCATCATCTCCGCCAACTCCCTGGGTCCCACCGCTTGACCATCCCCCAACTGGCTAGTGGCGTGGTTCTGACAGAAGCAGCACCTGAGATTGCAGAACGTGAAGAAGATGGTCCCCGAACCGCCGCTCCCCACCAGAGGGGCCTCCTCCCCGAAGTGTGGCCCGAAGCTCGACACCAGCGCCTGCCTCCCGGTGCGACATTTCCCCACTTCCCCCCGCACACGATTGGCGCGGCACTGGCGAGGACAGAGACAGCACTCCTGCAGAAGCCCCAGAGCCCGCTCCACGCGCTCCCGCAGCTCGCCCGTCTCATACAGCTGCCGATAGACCGCTGCCAAGCTCCTCCTCTTCTTCTTCCCCCGCACGCGGCTCTTTCTTGCCCTTCTTGATCACCTCAACCCCAGTGGGAGTGGGCAACAACTCCGAGACTACCGGCCCCTTGGCCGCCTTCTTGGGCTTCTTCGACTCCCTGTGCCTGATATCCCTTTTTCCCATCTTCAACCTCTTCCTGGCTGATTGAAAACGCCTCGCCGCTTTCGTTGAGAGTCTAGCAAAACAAGTGCGAGGTGTAAAGGAGGCAGAGCTCAGGCCGATCACCAGGTGCCCGCACCCACGAGCATGTCATCTGCGAACCCCTAGCGACACACTCAGCGAGCAGCTGGCAGCAAACAGATCAATCGAGTGGCTGCCTGTCCCGGCGCAACTCGAGCCACTTCTGCTTTTGCTCTGCTCTCGCCTCGGCATCGGTAGGCTGGTAGCGCTTGAGAAAGGCTTCCTTGAAACGGGCAAAGCTGTCGTCCAGGATGGACTGCCTGACCTGTTCCATCAATCTCGCCGCGAACCTCAGGTTATGAATCGTCGCCAGCCGGTATGCCAGCAACTCCTCGCACCTGAAAAGGTGATGAAGGTAGGCCGCAGAGAAGTCCCGGCAGGTGGAACAGTCGCAGTCGGGGTCAATCGGCCCCTCCTCCAGGGCGAAGCGGGCATTGCGGAGGTTGAGACGACGATCCCTGCTGAAGACAGCTCCGTTTCTTGCCAGCCTCGTCGGTAGAGCGCTGTCGAACATGTCGACCCCGCAGGCGACACATTCCACCAAGTCCTCCGGCGATCCCACGCCCATCAAGTACCGTGGCCTCTCTTCAGGCAACAAAGGCGCTGTTTCCTCGACTATGGAGTACATCAACTCCTTGGGTTCACCCAGGCTCAGGCCTCCGATCGCATATCCCGGGAAGTCCAGTCCTGTCACGAAGGCTGTCGACTGTCGTCGCAACTCAACCGACGTTCCGCCGTGTATGATGCCGAATAGTGCCTGACCGTCTCGTCTGTGACTGGACCGGCATCGCCTGGCCCAAAGATGACTGCGCTCCATGGACTCGCGAATGATCCGAAGGTCGTCCCCATATGGCGGGCATTCGTCGAAAGCCATGATAATGTCAGCACCGAGCTTCTCCTGGATCTCAATGGCAAGCTCCGGGGTCAGGAACTGCTCGCTCCCATCGATGTGCGAGCGAAACACGGCGCCCTCATCGCTGACCCGACGAAGGTGTCCCAGACTGAAAACCTGGAAACCGCCGCTATCCGTGAGAATCGGCCCGTCCCAGGACATGAAGCGGTGCAATCCTCCGAGGCGGCCGATGATTTCCACGCCCGGCCTCAAATGGAGATGATATGCGTTAGCAAGGATCATGCCCGCCCCGACCACTCTGAGGTCGTCGGGAGTCAAAGCCTTGACCGTTCCCTGGCTGCCAACCGGCATGAAAGCCGGGGTTGCCACTGAGCCGTGGGGAGTCGTCAGCGTTCCGGCACGCGCCCTTGTCCTGGAGCACGTTCCGGCCAGACTGAAGAGTTGGCTCATCGAGTGCTAGACCCAGAAACTCAAGCCGAGGACTGTGAAGATCACGCCAAGGTAGGGAAAAGCGGATAGCTTGTACACTCTCCACGCGTCAGACGATCTCCGGCCATTCAGGAGATTATGCGTCGCATACAGCATCACAACGCCCATGATATTGGCGACCCAGAAGTACAGCCACCCGAAGTCCCCAACCGCCCAGAGGCCAATCGAGGCTGCGTACAGCAGCCCTGACAGAACGACGAGCACTCGAATAGCATCCTTCGTCTTCCAGGTGACAGGAAAATACGCGACGCCGGCCTGGAGGTAGTCTTCACGGTGAGCGATCATGACGCTCCACACGTGAAGGGGAATCCAGACAACTATCAGGATACAAAGAAAGAGAATCGTCAGATCGAGTTGATGAGTCACAGCCACATAGCCGATCAGCACAGGGGCGCAGCCCGCGATCCCCCCCTGAATGACGCACATCACCCTCTTGCGAAACACAGAGGCCACGGCGGTCCCAACAAGGCCGAATACGAAGCAGAGGGGGTCCAAGAACCATGCAAGCACCAGGGCAACAGCAACCAAGAACACGCTCCACAACAATGCCCTCCTGGGCGGGACTATTCTCATTGCCGGCAGCGACCTCAGGTGAGTCCTCCGCATCCTGGCGTCAACGTTGCGATCCAGATAGTTCGTGAGCCCGTTTGCGCCTGCACTCCCCAAGGTGATCGCGGTCAGTACAAGCAAGAGCACGTCCAGAGGAACGGTGCCTTTTCCCGCCACGACGGCCGAGGACACGCCGATGAACGCAAGAAGCACTGTCTCTCGGGGCTTCAGGAGGGTTATGTAGTCAACGACTCTGTTAGCCTGCGGCTTCCCAACGAGTCCTTGCGCCTGGACGCCCCGAACTGCCTCGGCTGACTGCCTCATTCCCAATGCCCTCCGGGATGCTCTCTCTAATGATTCTATGATATCGCGTGCCCGCGACGTTTTCAATGGCGTCCCAGGCCCCATCGTGGACAATCGCAGTGGCAACGGACAAGGAGCAGGAACCGACGCGCCTTGCCGGCCTAGTAGCCTCTCTGGTAGGTCGTGTTTTCGGCAAGCCTGTTTCTGTAGGCTCTGATAATATCATGTCGCCTCAGCACTCCCAGAAGTCTGGTCTGGTCGTCCCGGTCAACGACCGGGATTCGTCCCACGTCCTGCGCCCCAAGTCTGAGCAACGCCTCGTACAGCGACTGGTCGGGGTAAGCCACAATCGGCGACCGCGTCGCGATATCGCTTACCTTGAGATCAGCGACTGCGTCAGTCAACGTAGCTTCGACATCGGACACGGTGACAATGCCGAAGAGGCTACCTTCATCGTTGACTACGGGGAACCCATGATGACCAGACCTGCTGAACTCGGTGACCAGTTCATTGACAAGCATGTCCGTTGAGACAGTGGGAAAGTCCCGGGTCATCGCCTGGCTCACCTTGATGTGCCTCATCAGGTCGACATCTCCATAGCGCCTCAGGTCGATGCCCGCCCTGCGCGCCTTCGTCGTATAGATGCTCTCAGGCCGAATACTCCTCGATACCACGGTACTCACCGCCACGGTCAGCATCAGCGGCAGCATTATGTCATAGTCCCTCGTCATCTCGAACAGTATTATGATCGAAGTTATCGGAGCTCGCGACGCCCCGGCGAAGAGCGCCGCCATGCCCACCAGCGCGTACGCGCCCGGGGGAGCGGTAATCGAGGGAAAGAGCCGGCCGGCTACGTCACCGAAGGCACCGCCGAACATGGCGCCTATGAACAGGGAAGGGGCGAACACGCCGCCGCTGCCTCCACTGCCTATGGTCACCGAGGTAGCGACCACCTTGAGGACCCCCATGATAAACAGAGTCTTGAGCGCCAGATTGCCATCCAATGCATCCACCACACCCCCGTAGCCCACGCCCAAGAGGTCAAGGCTGTAGAGCCCGATGCCCCCAACGATGATTCCCCCGACAGCCGGCTTCAAGTACTCAGGGAACTTCCACGCGTCGAAGATGTCCTCCAACTTGTAGAGGACGTATATGAAAACGAGACCGATGAGTGCAGCAGCAACGCCCAGAACCACGTATATCGGTATCTCCCAGGCGCTCACCAGCTCATAGGCAGGCACCACGAATGACTGCTCATTCCCCAGGAAAGCGTGCGCGACGACATCAGCCACAACCGAACTGACGACAACGGCTCCGAAGCTGCGGGTGATGAACCTGCCGAGGATCACCTCGAGGGCGAAGAAGACGCCGGCAATAGGTGCGTTGAAAGTGGCTGATATGCCCCCCGCCGCCCCGCAGGCGACGAGAGTCCTCAGCCACTCGTCAGGAAGTCTGAGGCGTTGCCCAATGGCCGAGCCTGTTGCAGCGCCGATCTGCACAATCGGCCCTTCACGCCCTACCGAGCCGCCGCTCCCAATACATATCGACGACGCCAGGGTCTTGGCAAGCACCACGCGCGGGCGGATACGCCCCCCCTTCGCCGCAACCGCCGCCATGACCTCCGGGACGCCATGCCCCTTCGCCTCCCTGGCGAAGAAGTGTATTATCAGCCCGACGAGAAGCCCGCCGGCCGCCGGGATCAGGATGATAGGGTCTGCCGAGGCCGCCAATAATCTGTTCCCCGCCGTCAAAGAAGAGGGACTGGAAGTTCTCGATCAGCCACCTGAAGGCGACAGCCCCCAGCCCGGCGGCGACCCCCACCAGCGTTGCCAGCACGATGCCCGTTGAATCGCCCGAAGAGAGCATTTTGTGGAAGATCCACTGCGGCCCAGCGACTACTCTTCGGAATGACTTCATCTGTCAGCTTCTCAGAAGCTCTCGAATCGCCGTCTCCACCACCTCGTAAGGAACATCGTCACGAACTTCCACCTGCCCTATACCGGAAAGAAGGACCCACCTGACTTTCCTGCCCCTGACCTTCTTGTCGAGTTCAACGGCCTGCAACACATTCTCGACAGCGACATCGGAGCTGCGTATTGGCAGCCCCAGCGCGGCCAGCAGGGTTTGCTGCCGCTCAGCGTCCTCCTGAGAAAGCAGCCCCATCCGCCGACTGATCGCAGCTGCTCCCATCATCCCAATGGCAACCGCCTCACCATGCAGAAAGCGCTCGTAGTCCGTGGCAGTCTCCAGACCGTGACCAATCGTGTGCCCATAGTTCAGGATGACGCGTATCCCGCGTTCCTTCTCATCCTCGCTCACTATCTTCGCCTTGATCTCGGCGCTTCTTGCCACGATGTCGGTCACGACCTCGGGGTAGAGCTCGGTCAACTGTCGCGCTCGTTTCTCGAGCAGTTCGAGCAGGTCCGGATCCCGAATCAGAGCGTGCTTCGCAACCTCCGCCCAGCCCGACACCTGCTCGCGACGCGGCAGAGTCGTCAACGTCTCGACATCAGCCAGAACCAATCGAGGCTGATAGAAAGCGCCAATCAGATTCTTGCCCGAAGGATGGTTTATCCCGACCTTGCCCCCGATCGCCGAATCGACCATGCCGATTACGCTCGTCGGAACCTGAACAAAGGGCATCCCGCGCAGGAAGGTCGCCGCTATGTGGCCAGCGAGATCGCCCACCACCCCACCACCAAGAGCCACGATGCAATCGCCCCGCTCGGCGCGGCGTTCCACCAGCGTGTCATATAGCCGCACTGCCGTGTCGAAAGATTTGCTCTGCTCACCGTGAGGCACCGCCACTGACTCGACGGCGAAACCGGCCTCCCGCAGGACACCCGATACCCTCTCTCCGTACAAGGGAAACACATTGTCATCGCTCACGATGTGAGCCCTGCCTTGCAGCCCGGCGTTTCTCATTCGCCTGCCCAGTTGATCGAGGTGGCCCCAG
>JAZFSU010000246.1:0-5867 GCA_036446335.1 Dehalococcoidia bacterium
CCACCAGAAGAGGTATCCTGCTGCCCCGAGGACAACGATTCCGCCGATGATGCCACCGATGATGGCGGGCACATCGAAGTCCTTCTCGACCACCGGCTCCGCGGGTGCCGCCGCTTGCTCTGGCTCAGTCGGTCCTTCGGGCTCGGCCGGCTCCTCGGGCGCAGCCGGCTCTTCCTACAGGAAGTGGTGCGTTACCTTTCGGAGGAAGGCCTCATCACAAGAGAGGGTTGGCAAGTCGGTCGGGGATGGGGGTGGAGTAGAGACCTGTGGGGGGAGGGACGTAGGGGGTCGACAAACGCTCATTACCGCGGTAGTGTAACCGCTACTTACCGATAATGACCGGAGGAGGCCATGGTGGTAGAGTGGCAGATGACCGCTGGCCGGATCAGAAACGCTATCGTCTGTCTCGCGGTATCCGTGGCCGCATTCGGCTCTGGTGCAGCGTGCGCGACCCCCGGCGCACCCGCGGAGCCCAGCATCGAAACAAGCCGGCTGGTCGACTTGCTCCGGGCCGTCCCCTGGCAGGATGAGTGGGACATCGTCTTCGAAGACCTCGATGTCCTTTCCGAATGGGAGGGGGTTGTGGCGCCGGCCCGTGAAGCCTCTCTGGAAGAGAAGGTACAGTGGTACTCGGCAATACAGGGTGGTCTGGTCGTCGGGCTGTCGATGCCTCTCCCCGACGTCTGGGGATTCGACACCGTCGATGTGGACGCGCAGCTCACTCTGTGGAATCCCCTGGACCTCAAGGTCGTATCCGGAGACCTCGATACCGCCGCCCTGGCGGCGAAGCTCAGGGGATACGGCTACGAGGAGGCAATGCACAAGGAGGTGCCGGTCTTCACATGGACCCCGGATGCCCCTGAGGAGTCGGTACGATTTCTGCCCAAGGCTTTCGGCATCATCGAAGACGATTCTCCGGCGTTGGTAGTCATGGCGGGCAGCGTCCTCGGCGGTAGCGACGTGGCGGAGGACAGCGCTACCATCGAAGCCGCGATTGACGCCTACCGGGGTGCAAGATCGCTGGCCGATAACGAGGAACTGGTTGGCGTCGTGGAGAAGCTGGGGAGGCCGGGAGCCGCCTACCTCTACCGGGGAGCCGGCCTCGACCGGCTGATCCAGGAGTGGGGTGAGGATGTCCGGGAGTCGATACTGGAGAGCGTGGGGCCGGGGCATCTCGACGTCTACTCGATGCTGGCGGTTGCCCGTGGGCTGGACAGCGGTCGGGAGACTATCGAGTTTGTCCTGGTCTACGAGGATCGCGAGACAGCGGGGCGCAACGTGGCAGTCGTGGCGGATCGTCTCGAGGAAGGACGAAGCCTCACCCTTGACCGACCCCTTGGCGAGCTGTTTACCGTGCGAGAGGTGAGAGCGGAGGGCGAATACTTGCGCGCCAGAGTGGAGCTGATCGGTGAGGCAGCAGAAAGAGAGCGTTTCTTTGTGGACCTGGTATACCAGCGGGAGTACTGGTTCCTGACGCCGGGGAAGTACCGAGACTGAAGGGCGAGGGGACCAGACGACGTGACGGAGACGGTCGAGGGCGGCAGCAATGACAACGGGGGTGCTACTCTGCCCACGATGACCGTGAACAAGTTGATTATCGACGTCTGGCTAGTGCTGGCGTGTGCCGGCTGATGAGCACGCTGCTGATAATCTACCCGCCGCTTGGGATGTTCTGTGCCAGCACACGGGCCTGTCTCGCCAGGCAACGTAGAGAACATGGCTTGCGTGTCGTGGTGGCCGGCGACCTTGTTACTGCATCTCCCAAAGATGCGATCGATGATGTAATAGAGCTTCCACCGTCAGAATGTGTCAGGGAAGCACATCAGGTCTTGAGTCGCTGGTGCGGTGGGCACCGCGTAGACGCTGTATTCTTGCAGTCCGAGGCGGCCTTGGCTGTTGGCTCACTTCTGGTGCGAGATCTCGGTCTGCCAGGCCCGTCGGTCGAAGCAGTCCACGCTTGCCTCAACAAATATCTCTGCAGAACAAGGTTGTCTCAGCAGGGCATTCCAACACCACGGTTCGTTCTTGGTGAGAACGGCGTGGACACATATAAAGCTGCCAGCCAGTTCGGCTATCCATTGGTACTCAAGGCGGTGGCTTCGGCGCACGCCAGGCTGGTAACGCTCGTGAATTCCCCTGCCGATGTTGAGGCTGCTGTTGCACACATCAGGGCAGGATTGGCTCAGTCTCAAGATATCGCTAACCTGTCGAGTTTCGCCACGATGGCTAAGCTTGAGATCGGTTGTTCCCCCACCAGACAGTTTCTGATCGAGTCATTTGCAGAAGGCTATTCTCTGGAGAGTGACGGGCTGATCGCAGAGGGGGGGCCAATGACCTTCGGCATTATCGAGCAGATTCCCAGCAAAGACCCACCCTTCTTCATTGAAGGTTACGTGTGTCCTCCATACCATGCGGAGGTGGACCTCGGAGAACTACGCAACCTGTCAAACCAGTCTCTGGCGGCTGTCGGCCTGAGCCACGCGGGATTCTCGATTGAGATGCGGGCGACGGACAACTATGCCTGTGTAATCGAAGTGAACGGCCGGCTCGGCAGGGACGATGGCTTTGGCGAGATGTTTGAGACGCGCACCGGTTGCCTGCCTATCTTGCTGGCACTGGAGCTGGTCCTGGGGATCCGACCGGAGACTGCTTTTCGTGAACTGTCCGTCGCAGTTGCCTATCGTTGCTGCTACGAGGACGCGATAATCGAGCAGCTTCCAGACAGATCCGAGCTTTGCAGCCTTGAAGACAGCGGCCTGACATGCGGCACCGTGTACGACCTGGGTACACGCGTCTATGGGCCTCCGCACCGCAATGCCCACCCACATCTGGCCTGGGTACTGGCCACACATCCTGAATCCAGCCAGGCTGCCTATCATTTGGCGCGCCATGCAGTGGATCGAGTTGGTGTCTCGGTGCGGCCCATTTGACCGTGATGCTGAAGCGGTGCGACCAGCCAGCGGTGACCTTGTATCTCAAGTAAGGTGGTAGAATACCACCTCCTCGCGAATCATGTCCCTGACCTCTTCACAGATCTCTTCCAGGATCTCTCGTTCTGTCGATCCCAGCGCAGTACACGCCGTCAGAGCTGAACTCACTAGGACCATTGTCAACGCCAGGATCACACACGCATGCGCTTCTCCCTTCTGTGCCCGGCGGCGACACCCTCCCCAACTTGTGCCCACTTGTCGCTGACGCTTGCCGGAGCATGCGCTTGGTCCACCGTTGGGAGGTCTGTCAATGTCGTGGATTGCCGCTGCTCAACCAGCCGCGTGACAGTAACAGGGTGACTGGCGAGGAGATGGAACGCAAGAACGGACGGCTCTGCTGAGCGTGGATGATGCGCTTGCCATCCGGGTGGTGTTCGCAGTCGCGCTCATCACAGGTTGCTGCCTGTGTCAGACAATACAGGCTACTCGTCCTCTTTCGACTCCTGCGCTGGTTTCACATTGCGAAACATGAAGTAGAGCGAGAGGTCATAGGTGATCTTCAGGACTGCATTGGCAATCAGAGGGGCGCTGGCCGATACAGCCTGCCACAATGCCGTCCCCACCGATGGCCCGACCGTCCCGGCGATACTCCGGCCGACCATGTGGATGCCGCCCATGGCGACTCGCTCGTGGGGCTGCACCACCGACATGGTGTAGGAATCGCGTGTTGGCACGTCCATCATGCTCAGAAAGGCTCGCAGTTGCCAGAACAGTATTGCCAGCCAGGCTGTCGGGGCGAAGGCGGTTGCGATCAGGAAGAGACTGGCGGGAATGTGGGTGAAGACCATGGTGTTGATCAGCCCGATACGGTTGGCAAGCTTGGCGGCCACCCACAGAGAGACGGCGGCCAGAGTGCGTGACAGGAAGAAGACAAGAGCCAGCGACTCCAACTCCAGGCCGAACCTGGTGTAGAACCAGTAGGCTGCCAGCGTCTCCATGAAGAGCGATCCGGCGAAGTGGTCGAGGCTGAACAGGCCGGTCAGTCTGAAGATGAGCCGTCGCGAGGGCAGTCGCAAGGGGTTGACCCACCGCCGCTCCGTATGGGCAACCTCCACCCCCGGGGAAAGCAGACCGTAGAGCAGCGCCCCCACCAGGAAGAGGCCGGCGAAGCTGACGAACATCACCCGATAGGCGCCCATCTCGCTCATGCCGAAGGCGTTCTGATAGACGATCGGCAGCCCGGCGGCCAGGGCTCCCAGAGCACCGCCGCCGACGGCGAGCATGCGGTAGACGGCAAACAGGTCCGTCCGCTTCTCCGCTGTCGCCGTGTCCGTGAGGCTTGCCTGTTCCAGTGGTTGGACGGCCCCTCCGGCAGCAGCCCCACCGGCGATACTCCCCACGAAGGCGACGAACATCAGCGGTAGAAAGTCATCGATGAATGCCAGGGCCAGCACTGATGCCACCGACAACAAGGTAAAGGTAACAAGCAGGCGTCGGCGCCCCACTTTCTCGGCGACCAGACTGACGACGAGGGCGAAGCAGGCTGAACCGGCCACCCCAACGCTGAGAAAGGCGCCCATCTGAACCAGGCTGAACCCCAGCTTGTCCAGGTAGAGAGCCAGCATGACGGCGATGGCGCTTCGGGCGATGGTGCATACCGCGCGGGCGAGTATGATCAGCCGGCCGTCTCGGCTGATCCAGCGCAATGGCAGCCTCGATTGCAGCATCATTCGTTCAGAGGTCTCCCGGCACGCACCGGATCGTCGGGCGAGTCGTCCCAGTGTGGCTCGGCCCGACTCGCATGATCGGTCTGACCGGTCCCCAGATACTGTACCACCTGGAATGTTGGATGGTCACTCCAATCATTTTGTAGCCGTGATTGTATCAATCCCTCGAAGCGATGTACGTTGAATATCCGTGAAACCAGCATCGGAGAGCATTCCATTCTGTTGGTGTGCATTAAGATGAACAACACCCAGGCAGGTCTCATCGAACTGGTCAATCACCCCGGGTCCGTATAGCGTGTTTCTAAAGTCCTCTAATCCTACTGGATAAGAAAAATCAATCATCCAGAGCTTCCCATCCTTTCTTAGTGCCTGATAGGCTTCTGCTACAACTCTGACACGAACATCAGGAAGGATCTCGTGGAAGACCAGCACCATACCGACAATATCGAATTCATCATTATATGGGAGTTCTTCCCCTCCTGAATGCTCCAAAGAGACCCGCTCCTCTAGTCCCAATTGCGAGATTATCCTCTTCCCTCCTTCGATACCATGAGGAACAGGATCAATACCTGTAAACCTGCTATTGCCAAAGGATTGGGCTAATTCAATAATGAAATCACCTCTTCCACAGCCGACATCGAGGAATCTTATGCCCTGGTCTAGCATTTGCCTTATGGGATCATCTTCTGAGAGCATTGGCAAGGGTCCGGAGATGATGACTCGATGAAGCATTCTTGTTGCTTCAGCTACCATCTCGGAACGTTCAGGGGTGTAGCTTTCCATGATTCTCCCCGTGTGGTAGTAGTCAGCAGAATCTTTCAACCTTTCTCCTGTTACGTTTACAACTAGATTGATCCCACTCAAATGATTGCCAGCAGAGGACGCATTCCCTAGGACCTCATCCATGAATGGTTGAAACTTGAAACGACCTTCCTTGTCGCAATCCAGGATTTCGAAGCAGTAAGCTGTCTGACACCATATCTTCAAATATGGCTCATAGAGCCCGAGTTTCGAAGCAAGCTCTGATACTCTTATCCCTTCTTTGGCCTCATTCAGGGCTTGGAATACTCCAAGTTTGGCACCAATATTGATCAAATGGATCGCCTTGAATCCCCTTTGGAAATCACCAATCTTTGCCATCTGCCTTTCGGCGCTGATTTCTTCCATGATTTCGCTATCTCCCTTCTACACATAGACTGGACTGCTCACC
>JAZFSU010000247.1:0-3028 GCA_036446335.1 Dehalococcoidia bacterium
TCCAACGCCCTCCTGCAGCCGGGAGCGCAGAAGCAGTACGTCTTGCCTTGGTGTTCAGAGGTTGCGGCGGCGGCCTTCTAGTCCACTTCCATGCCACAGACTGAGTCTTTAGCTATTCTTATCATCTCCTCTCCGATCAACGTTGTCAAGGAGCCTTGACAGTCCCCGGATCGAGGACCGCTTGGCGTGGCCTTGACAAGAGGGAAGTTGGTTGGTATGATGTTAATAGTTCGCATAAAGCAAAATATTGTCCTGGGCCTGTATGATTACGGCCTGTGCCGGATAGAGGGGCATTGCATGACAGATGATTCACAGGATGCGGAACTCATCGAGGGCATACTCGTGCTCACGGATCAGACGTTTCGTGAACTCTTTCCTATACTGCCCAAGGAGTGGCTTCGATTGGACCTGACCATGTCTCAACTCAAGGTCGTTCTTCTCCTATTCACGGGAGGGCCTACGCGCATGACCGACGTGGCCACGGCATTGGGAGTCAGCCTGGCGACGGCAACCGGCGTTTTGGACCGGCTCGTGGAGCGAGATGTCGTGTATCGGGAAGGTGACCCGGAGGATCGCCGTGTGGTCCTGTGTCGCCTGTCCGAAAAGGGCGAGAATCTCATCGGCGGTCTGTGGAATTTGTCGCGAGAACGTACGAGGGCTTTGCTGCAAGCTCTGGATCCACAGCAGTTGTCGCTGATCTCCGAAATGCTGAAAGGGCTTCTCAGAGCGGGGGAGAAGACAAAGAAGGAATTGCTGTAGGAATCAAGCGGCGCTCAATGCCGAGCGGGTTGCTCTGACCCCGGCGATGGCCGGCAGTTCCTGATCAAGAACATGGGAGGATGATTTTGGCCTTGATGCTTTGCCCGACGGCAGGGACAGGATGTGAATTGTGGAGCCAAGAAACAGGAGGTGCGCTATGCGAGTTCTCGTGACGGGAGGGGCCGGGCGCTTGGGAATCACTGTATGCGAAACGTTTGCGCGCGATGGTTTTCAGGTGCGTGCATTGGACCTGGATAACGAACGCAACCGAAAGAGCGCCGGGGGTCTCCAGGGCAATGTGGAAATCATGTGGGGGGATGTAACACAGCTTGATTCGGTTCGGAAGGCAATGGAGGGAGTGGATGCGGTCGTACACATGGCTGGTATCCTGCCCCCCGTGGCCTACCAGAAACCGGACCTGGCACGCCGCGTCAACGTGGGAGGGGCCAAGACCGTTGTCGAGGCCATAAAGGAGAGGGGAGGACACATTCCATTGCTGTTTACCTCATCGGTCGCAGTGTTCGGCCCCACGCCTGACGCGAAGGAGCCTGTCTCCACGGCGAGGAATGGCCCCAATCCGCGAGGCGCATATGGCGAGACCAAACTTGAAGCGGAGCAGTTGATCAAGGAATCGGGGATTGACTATCTCATTCTTCGGTTGACTGCGGTGATGTACTTCGCCCATGAGGTGAGTGATCTGAGACGGATGTTCTCCGTCCCGCTGGACAACCGGATTGAATTCTGTCATCCGGATGATCTGGCGCTGGCAATAGTCAATGGTGTCAAGGGCTTCGACGAGATAAAGGGGAGCACACTTGTGGTCAGCGGCGGCCCCGGCCAGCAAATGCGGTATAAAGATATGATCGGCTCCATCCTGGGGGTCATGAGATTGCCCCTGCCTCCGGCAAGGAAGTTCACGCGGGAGCCCTACTACCTGGACTGGTATGACACGAGCAGGTCCCAGGAGTTGCTCAACTATCAGCGCAGGACGTTTGCGGATTATCTGAGGGACTACTCCGACGGGTTGACCAGTCGCTACTCTGCTCTCTTTCTGCTCTTAATGCGCCACTTCGTCGGCCCGCTCTTTGGGAGGGCCGTTGTCCGGTTCATGTAGGCTTCAGAGCGCCGTGGTATTCCGTAGTCTTACTGGCTGTGACCACGTTGGGGAGGCCGCGCGCGTTTGATGCTGGGCTGTGGGGGGGGAAGGCCCTCAGGAGCAGCCATATACAAGAAAGATGCTGGGAGCCATGATAGGCTCCCAGCATTCCTCTCGATCACTGTTCCGATGAATAGCGTGCCCGTGCGGCACGCCGGCAGTTGCCCTCGGCTACCATTTGAGAATAATGGGCTTGTCTTTTGGCAACCCGGTGGGCTCCTCGTCTATCTCCAGGTGCATCTGGTCCAGCATCTTCGCTCGCAGCGACTTGAGCGTCTTGTGGAACTGATCACGTTCCTTGTCGGGCATGTCAGTCGTATAGTCCATGATGATCTTCTTCATAATCTCAATGCCGGGGCTGCACAGGCCTTCGCCCTTGGGAGTCAACTTGATTTCGGTGAACGGGCGTCCCTTGCGCTTTGGAATCCTCTTCACGAGGCCTTCCTTTTCCATGCGGTTGAGTAGTCCCGCAATCGACTGGGCCTCCCGAAAGACCAGGCGAGCTATCTCCGCTGGAGTCACGGGGCCTTTGTGGTCTCTGCAGATCCACAGGACGGCCAGGTGCTCGGGCGTGAGCCCCTTCTTGGCGAGCTTGGTCTCGGCCACCTTGTTCGCTATGACCCAAGTCTGTCGGAGGACCGCCCAGGTGGTCATTGGCTTGTCTGCGAATTCGAGGTCATACATGCTGCTCGTACTCCTTCCAATATAATGCTACGATTCTCCTGCATACTAGTTTACCAGGATAACAAAAGCATAACAAAATTACCAGAAATGCGCAATAGTGCGCCACATCGGTGAGTCATCACTCACGACAAAGCATCTTCCTAGCCGTACGACGGTTTGGCTATGTAGTAGCCGATTCCAGGTTTGGTGAGGATGAGTTTCGGGTTGCTCGGGTCTGCCTCGACTTTTGCTCTCAGGCGCTGGATGTTGACCCGGAGGCTGTGAATGGCTCCAGGGTAGTCATCGCCCCAGACAGACTCGGCAAGGCGGGAATGCGTTACAACCCGCCCCGCGCTTTGCATGAGACATCGCACGATGTGTCCCTCGATGGTGGTGAGGCTGATTTCCCGGCCGTCACGTCTCAGCTGGGATGTAGACGGATCATAGCGC
>JAZFSU010000248.1:0-6261 GCA_036446335.1 Dehalococcoidia bacterium
TGGGACTCGCTGCAAGGGGAGTGTGATCAGTCTTGCCTCCGATGGCAAGTTCGTGGAGTATGTGGGCGAGGGGCAGCAGGTGGACATTGTGCTGGACAAGACCCCTTTCTATGCTGAGATGGGTGGGCAGGTGGCCGACGCCGGGGAGATCATCGGCAGGCAGGGAAGGATAGCCGTCGGCGATACGGTGGTTGTGGGGTCGGGACTTGTGGTGCACCGGGGAGAGGTGGTGTCGGGTACCGTGCGCCGTGGCGAAGAGGTAACGGCTGCGGTGGACGAGTCACGGCGTCTTGACGTCGCTCGCAATCACACCGCGACTCATCTGCTTCACGCGGCCTTGCGCCAGGTGCTGGGCGAGGAAGCGCACCAGGCGGGGTCGCAGGTGGCTCCGGACCGATTCAGATTCGACTTCACTCAGGAGGCCCCGGTCCTCGAGGAGGAGTTGAGCCGGATACAGCAGTTGGTGAATGAGTACATACGTGGGAACCATCCGCTGACAAAGAAAGAGGTGCCCTACGCCGAAGCGGTAGCCGAAGGAGCCATAGCGCTCTTCGGTGAGAAGTACGCCGACAAAGTCAGGGTGGTGAAAGTGGAGTCCGACAAGGGCCTCGTTAGCTTCGAGGTCTGCGGCGGAACTCACGTCAACCGGACCGGCGACATTGGTTTTTTTCATATACTCAGTGAGGGCAGCATAGGCTCCGGAATGCGCCGGATCGAGGCGGTCACAGGGCGCGGGGCCGAGGCGCTGGTGGAGCAGCGTATTTCCACGCTGGAGAGGATTGCCCACAGGCTGCAGTCCGTGACCTCCGAGGTGGAAGGTAAGGTGGAAGGCGTTCTCGGCGAGCTCGATTCGGAGCGGAAGCGTGCGGTTGCACTTGAACGGCGGATGTCGAGGGACAGCACCGAGGAGTTGATGTCTCAGGTCAAGTCGGTCAACGGGGTCTCCGTGCTCGCGGCCAGAGTTTCGGCTTCGGACATCGATATTCTGCGTCACATGGGCGACCTGCTGAAGGAGCGGATTGACAGCGGAGTGATCGTGCTGGGGGCGGTGTGGGACGATCGCCCCAACTTCCTGGCTATGGTGACATCCGATCTCGTTGCCAGGGGGCTCAGCGCCGGGGAGATCGTCAAGAAAGTGGCCCAGGAAACGGGCGGTGGCGGTGGTGGCAAGCCCTTGATGGCGCAGGGTGGGGGCAAGGATGTGACCAAGCTGGAGCAGGCGCTGGAGTCTATTGTCGGGCTGGTCGAGGGGAAGGTCTAGCATGCGCTTACTAGGGCTGGATGTTGGGGATAAGCGGATAGGGGTGGCGATGAGCGACTCGCTGGGAATCATAGCCAACGCCTTGACGGTGATCGTGAGGAAGTCGGAGGACACAGCTCTGGCGGAGATCACCGCTCTTGCTCGGCAGCACGAGGTTGGGCGTATCGTTGTCGGCCTGCCTCGCTCGATGGATGGGAGCCTTGGGCCGCAGGCGCTTTCCGTGCAGAAGTTCGTCGAGACGCTGGAGGGGCAGACAGACGTTCCGGTGGTCACTTGGGACGAGCGGCTCTCCACGGTCGCCGCCCAGCGGGCGCTGGCTGAGGCCGGGATGAAGCGTGAGAAAATGAAGAAGCACGTTGATGCCGTAGCTGCGGCGTTCGTGCTGCAGGGCTACCTGGACGGCATGAGTAAATGACGCAGTATGCCGGGCTGATTGGATTTCCTCTGGGGCACTCCGTTTCGCCGCTCATGCAGCAGGCTGCCTTCGATCATCTGAGCATCGACGCTCGATATAAGCTGTGGGAGACGGAGCAGGCGGCGCTGTCTCAGGTCGTGGCGGAGTTACGCGAGGGCTCGAAGTTGGGGGCAAATGTGACCATCCCCTACAAGGAAGCGGTGCTTTCACTTGTGGACGAGCTCGATGAGGTCGCCGGGGAGATCGGTGCGGTGAACACGATCGTGAATCGGGATGGCAAGCTGGTGGGGTACAACACGGACGCCGGCGGCTTCCTGCGGTCGCTGCGGCAGGAGGGTGACTTCGACCCGGCGGGAAAGCGGGCCGTGATTCTGGGTGCCGGGGGAGCGGCTCGCGCGGTGAGCTTCGCACTGGCAAGGGCAGGGGCGAAATCTCTCGCCATTACGGACGTTGTTGCCGAGAAGGCGCACAGCCTGGCTGCCGATCTCGAACGCGTTGCGTCGCCCTCGCAGGGCACACCTGTGAGGATCAAGGTTGTTCCCCTCGACAGCGGTGAGTTCGCTGGAGAAGTGTGGGACGGCGACTTGATAGTCAACTGCACGCCGATTGGCATGAAGCACAGCGCAAGTGAGGCCAAGTCTCCTCTGGAGGTGGGACTGATCCCGAAGGGGGTGCTGGTCTATGATGTGGTATACAATCCTCTGGAGACGCCGCTGCTTTCAGCCGCCAGGAAGGCAAAGGCACGAGGCCTTGGCGGTCTGGGCATGTTGGTCTATCAAGGAGCGCTCGCCTTCGAGCTGTGGACGGGCAGAGAGGCTCCTGTTGACATAATGATTGAGGCGGCGAAGGGTGGGCTCAGGCAAGGGGCATAGGGGCACGGCACGCCGTGCCTCTGGCAGGAGACGCTGATGGAGCTGGTCAAGGTCTACAGTGCAGCGAATGAGCTGGACGCTGAGATGCTCAAGTCAATACTCGAGGACGAGGGCATAGCTGTCATGATCAGCGCTGAGACCTACGGTCGGCTGCTGGGCGGAGCGTTCGGGGCTTCCGTGATCGGCGAGATACGTGTGCTGGTCAGGCCGGAGGATGCAGAGCGAGCTGCAGGGATCATATCGGAGGTCAGGATTGAGGGGGACGGTCCCGACGAGGGACTCCGTTGAATCGATTGAGAGATGAACATGTTTCGTTTTCTGACCGCAGGTGAATCTCACGGCAAGGGCCTGGCTGTCATCGTCGAGGGTGTGCCCGCAGGGCTGGCCCTGGATGAGGAGTACATAGCCCGCGACCTGGCTCGGCGCCAGGTTGGCTATGGCAGGGGAGCTCGCCAGCAGATCGAGCAGGACCGCGCTGAGATCATGTCCGGCATACGGCACGGGCTCACGATGGGCAGCCCCATTTCTCTCCTCATACGGAACCGGGACTGGGAGAACTGGAAGCAGGAGATGAGCGTCTCGGCAGTGGATCAGGAGATCAACCCCCTGACGCGTCTTCGTCCCGGACACGCTGATCTGGCGGGGGCCGTCAAGTACGGCCTCGACGACGTCCGCCCGATCCTCGAGAGGGCGAGCGCCCGGGAGACAGCGGGCAGGGTCGCCGTCGGCGCCATCGCTCGAAGGCTTCTTGAGGAGTCCGGCATTGGCATACACAGCCACACGGTCTGTATTGGGGGGCGCTGGCGTGCGGAGGCTGAGTCTGTCGATTGGGCTGGTGCGGAGGGTTCTCCGGTCCGCTGTGATGACTGCGAGGCCGAGAAGTCGATGCTCTCGGCAGTAGATGAGGCGAGGGAGGCGGGAGACAGCGTGGGGGGAGCGTTCGAAGTCGTAGCCGACGGCGTTCCTATCGGCCTGGGGAGCCACGTTCACTGGGACCGGAAGCTCGATGGCAGGATAGCCCAGGCAATCATGAGCATCAACGCCGTGAAAGGTGTGGAGATCGGAGCAGGGTCCGGTGTGGCAAATCTTCGGGGATCGCAGGTTCATGACGTGATAGAGCGTGATACCGCAGGATGGCGACATGTTACTAATCGCGCAGGTGGGATCGAGGGTGGCGTGAGCAACGGCGAGCCGATCGTCGTCCGCGCTGCCGTCAAGCCTATTCCAACCCTGACCAACCCTCTGCCGTCTGCCGACCTGGCGACGGGGGAGGCAGTCGAGGCGCATGTCGAACGAAGCGACGTTTGTGTGGTCCCCGCGGCAGGTGTAATTGGAGAGGCGATGATGGCCATTGTGCTTGCCGACGCATTTCTGGAGAAGTTCGGCGGCGATAACATCTCAGAGACGCTGCGCAATTATCGAAGCTATCTGGAGACTACAGGCCCCAGAAGAAAGGCATGAATAACCTTGGCTTTCACTGCCACGATGTGGACGTTCTGGAGGAAGTGGTAGTTGGCAATGGCCTTGAGCGCGGCGAGTTCTACAACTTGCCCGGGGACGTTCTTCCTGAGCTCACGCGGCTCGTCGAGCATCACGGCCTGAAGTGGAGCATACACGCTCCCCTGGTGCAACTTGACTGGTACCCCCAGCCTCCGACGTGGTCGTTCCTCTGTGACGTGGACAAGGACAACAGAGAGCTGACGATGAAGATGGTCACCCTGACGGTGGAGCAGGCTGAAGACCTCGGGGCCGAATATGTGGTGGTGCACTTCCCGTCGCCGGCTTCGGACGCCTCCGACGAAAGCGAGGCGAAGCTCAAGGATATCGCTCGGAGGAGTTGCGACCGCCTGGCCGAGCTCAGCCTCAAGAGGAACGTGCCTATATATGTGGAGGGAGTGGGTCAGAGCGACTTGATCAACGGCGAGTTCTTGGTCATGGTGCTGAAAGAGTTCTCGATTCTGCGCTATTGTTTCGACACTGCGCATGCGCTTATGGCCACCCATCACAATGACCTTGATCTCTATGAGTTGGAGATGGAACTCCTGCCGTATATTGGCTCTGTGCATCTCTGGAACACAAGGGGTCGGGAAGACTATCTAGCCTTTCATCACGTGCCGGTGCATCCCAGCCAGAGCGCTGATGACGGCTGGGTTGACATCCCCCGGGTGCTGGAGGCCCTGGGTCCTGCCAGGCATTCGCTTCCCATCATCTTTGAGAGTGAGCGCTTCTACCCGGAAGCGCTGGGGAACCATGATTACAGGGAGGGCGTAGAGTGGGTGAAGGAACTGCTCGCAACATCATCCTGATCGGCTTCTCCTTTACCGGAAAGTCGAGCGTGGGGCAGGCGGTGGCCGAGAAGCTTGGCTGGCGGCTTGTGGATACCGACGACGAGATCGTACGATCAGTCGGCAAGCCGATAGCTGACATATTCGCTCAGGACGGGGAAGACCGGTTTCGCGATATGGAAAGGGAGGCGATCGAGAAGGTGTGCCAGGGCGACAAGCAGGTCATCTCCACGGGCGGCGGTGCGTTCGTGGATGCTGGCAACCGCGAAAGGTTGATGGAAAGCGGCGTGGTCGTCTGCCTCGAGGCGAAGCCATCCACCATCTATCAGAGGCTGCTCAGGGATGCCCAGGACAACCCCGGCCAGGAGGTCCGGCCTCTGCTTGCCGGCGACGACCCGCCGGGGCGCATCGAGTGGCTTAAAGGTGTGCGCCAGATCGTCTATGCTCTCGCTGATTGGACGGTGCACACCGACAATCTGACTGTCGAGGAGGTAGCGGAAGAGGTGATTCGCGGCGGGCGGCTTGGTGGCAGAAAGGGCAGGGCCGCGATCCCCGTCGTGCCTGATGTGCGGGAGTCCGATGCCCCTTACTGTGAGCACCACGGCGCTGCGTGCGTCGTGACCACAGCCACCGAGAGCTACCCGGTGTTCGTTGGCTGGGGCCACCTCGATCAACTGGGTAGGCGAATGAGAAACGCCGGGCTGCAAGGCAGGGCTCACATCGTGAGCGATGACAATGTATTTCCCTTGTACGGAGAGAGGGTGTCGGATGTCCTGCGGGAGGCCGGTTTCACTGTCGAGTCAGTGGCGGTGCCTCATGGGGAGCAGAGCAAGTCTTTCGATACGGCAGTCCGGCTATATGACACGTTTGTGGAACGCCGCGCCGAGCGGGGCGATTGCATCGTGGCTCTTGGTGGTGGGGTGGTGGGTGATCTCGCTGGCCACATAGCGGCGACCTTCTTGCGCGGGATGCCCTTTGTTCAGGTTCCTACGAGCGTAATCGGCATGGTCGATTCGGCGATCGGGGGCAAGGTCGGGATAAACCATCCTTCGGGCAAGAATCTGATTGGCGCTTTCTATCAGCCTCGATTGGTCCTGGCTGATGTCGAGACGTTGACGACTCTGCCGTCTCGTGAGCAGGTGTCGGGCTGGGCGGAGGTTGCGAAGCACGCTCTGATTCGGGATCCGGACCTGCTCGAGTTGCTCGAGAAGCGAGCGCGACAGTTGACCGAGCTCTACCCGGAGGTCGTGACCGACATCGTGGCAAGAAGCGTCGAGATCAAAGCGAAGATAGTGAGCGAGGATGAGAAGGAACGCGGGACACGCGTCATACTGAACTACGGGCACACGATCGGCCACGGTCTGGAGACTGCCACGGACTACGAGCGCTTTCTGCATGGTGAGGCGGTTGCCATTGGGATGATGGGAG
>JAZFSU010000249.1:0-17210 GCA_036446335.1 Dehalococcoidia bacterium
GATGCCCTGGGCCAGTCCAAGTCCACTACCCAATCATTTGCAGTACAGCGCCTCCTCGACGCCACTCAGTACCCCCCAACCTGTCCAATCGAATTCAGTCCCACCGCAGACGGTTCCTGTTCCTAATCCCCGCCCTCGCACTAAGCGGCATTATGTCTCGGCCACGCGAGAATCCCTGCGGGGATCGCGTGGCACATAACCGCTCAGTGCGACCCGTGCAGTAGCCCGGATGGCCCACCCGCCCCCGATTGTCGACGGCCGTGCTGCAATAGCCGCTGGCTGGCTGTCCACGAAGGGCGTTCTTCTCGTGGCCACCGCTGTTGGAGTGCAAGAGGTGATACAGTTACCTTGATCCGTGGGCCCACGATTAGGATGTCATTGCGAGCGAAGCGAAGCAATCTCTCTCCTCCATTCGGGCACTGCCCGTTCCAGATTGCTTCGTCGCCCTTCGGTTCACTCAGGGCTCCTCGCAATGACAACAGACATGTCCTCTCGGCAATTCACGGATTGAGGCAGGTGCTGCCGTTCTGAGGCATCAGCTTTGGTGGGGATGGGCTAAGGGTCTTGATATGAAGGAAACGCGGGCTTCAGGCGCACAGTGCTTTGACAGACTCGGGGTCGCTCACGTTCAGGGCCTGGGTCCCCTTGGCTATTCTCTTGATCAGCTTCGTCAACACGATGCCGGGGCCGATCTCGACAAAGGTGCTCACACCGGCCTCTGCCATGTACTCGACTGAGGCCTGCCAGCGGACACAGCTGCAAAGCTGTCGAATGAGCTCCTCTTTGATCTCTTCGACGCTGGTCATGGGCGTGGCTGTGCTGTTGGCGATGATGGATATCTCGGAAGGGCGAAAGTGAACTTGAGAGATGGCCTGCTTCATCTCCTCAACCACGGGCTCCATCAGTACGGAGTGGAATGCGCCGCTCACCTCCAGCGCCACTGTGCCGACGGCGCCTCTCCTCTGGGCCAGGTCCATGGACTGCGCGATGGCTTCCCTGGTCCCGCTCACGACTGTCTGCCCGGGACAATTGACATTGGCAATCTGGGCTCCGGTCTCGCGGCATACCTCATCCACCGATGCCTCGTCCAGACCGATGATTGCCGCCATGGTTCCTGGATTCCGCTTGCCTGCTTCGTGCATCAAACGGCCTCGTTCTCTGACAAGGCGAACCGCGTCGGCAAAATCGAGGACATTGGCCGCCACGAGCGCCGTGTACTCACCGAGACTGTGACCGGCAACAAATGCCGGCCTAATCGTGCCGTTCAATTCATGGGTGCCGCGTAAGTAGGCGACACTGGCCGTCAGGATGGCCGGCTGCGAGTTTATGGTCTCGCGAAGCTCATCCATCGGACCGTTGAAGCAAAGCTGCGACAGGGGGATCGAAAGGGCATCATCAGCCTCATCAAATACTTGCCTGGCCTGAGATGATGTGCGGCAAAGCTCGGACCCCATCCCCACTTCCTGCGAGCCCTGTCCCGGAAACACGAAAGCGATCATGGGTGAGTGATTCTCTCCTGGTTCAACCGGCATTTGTCTTCACCATTCATGAGTGGCTTTGATCTCCGACGACAGTCCACCTGACGTCGTTGTTGCCCTTCAGGACCGAGACGACATGATTCCCATAGCGGAGCTGCTCGACCAGGAACGTGCTATCCTTGTAGTTCAATAGAACGTGGCTTTCATCAGGGATTGAGACCACCCGGCATTTCTTCAACCCGCCGATCCCGATTCCGACGGCCTTCAGAACGGCCTCTTTGGCGGTCCAATAGCGAAAGAACGTGTCCCACGATCTATCAGTATGCAACCGCCATTCTTCGTCGCTGGCCACGAGACGGAAGATGTCTTCACTGCGTGGCCTTATCTCTTCAATGTCGATGCCGATCATCCCCTTGCTGACGACCGCTGCCACGCACCGTGGTTTGTGGGATACCGACCAGTGATTGTCGTCAAACGGGAGTGGGACGTCGTCCTCGTCCTTCGATAGCTCTCCGAGCACGACTCCGCTCTTCTCGGCGCTCAGCTGCAGTGCCTCTCTCGCAATCGCGCTCAGCCGGGACACTCTCTCTTCTCCCGAGAGCCCCTGACTGGCTTCGCCCACGGGCTGAACCACTGGAAACAGAGTCATAGGCCTGGTCACGTCCGCATTGTCTTGTCTATGATGTCCTTGTCGAACGCGTTGACCGCCATTCCTGCATCGACGATTATGTGCTGGGCGTTGATGCCGCTGGACCGCTCGCTGAGCAGGAACGCGATGGTGTTCGCCACCTCCTGGGTGGCCAGCGCCTTCTTTCGCAGCGTCATCATCTCTGCGTAGAGGAAGTAGTCCATGTAGCCCGGAATGCCCGCCGACGCTGAGGTCTTCAGCAGCCCGGCATTCACCGAGTTGAACCTGATCTGCGAGAACCGGCTGAATGACTTCGCCAGGAAGACTATGCTTGAATCGAGGGCTGCCTTGACCGGCGCCATGTATCCGTACGGCTCGGCTGCCATCTCGGTTGTGGAGATCGACATGGCTACCACGGACGCTTTATCGTCCAGAAGGCTCTTGAACGCTTCTGCGATACTGATCAACGAGTGGCAGGAGATCGCGAGCGCCTGCAAGAAGTCAGGCCTCCTCGTCTCATGGAACGGCTTGACCCCCTCCGAGTAGTTGGCGAATGCGAGGGAATGGACGATCCCGTGGAATCTGGGATGCTTCTTCGAGATCTCGCCTGCAAGCTGGGTGACCTCCTCTTCCCTCTCGACATCACACGTGTATATGTCGGCACCGGGCAGGATCTTGGTAACGCCTTCCCTGATCTCAGGCGACTGAACGACGTAAACGACCTCTGCTCTTGCCTCGGACAGCACCTGGCCCGCGAAATAGGCCACGCTCTTCTTGTTGGCCACGCCAAAAACGAGGAACTTCTTGCCCTCGATGTTCAGGAAGTCCATGTCATATCCCTTTGATTCAGATTTCGGCCTGGATCACGGTGACGGTGAATTCCACCGTTACCGCCGTCTTGCCGTTGGTCTTTGCACTGCCCTTCAGGAAGTAAGCGTTGCTCACCGTCTCGACCAACTCGGCCTCCAGTTCCAGAGTATCTCCCGGTCGAACGATGTTCTTGAACTTGGCGCCGCCGATGCGGGTGATCACTGGAGTGCCGCCCCCGGTGCCGCCGAGGATCTTCGACAGAAGGGCCGCCCCTGTCTGGAAGATGGACTCGCAGATGAGCACGCCGGGCATGATGGGATTCCCGGGATAGTGCCCCTGGAAGAACGCCTCGTCAGGGCTGATCTCCTTCGTCGTCTTGATCTTGTTCTCTGTGAGCTCGACTATACTGTCGATAAACAGGAATGGCGGCCGGTGCGGTATCAGACTCTTGACATCTTCCATCCTAGAGACCTCCCGTTACTTCTAGTGTGGCACCGTTGATGTAAGCGGCTTCCCTGGACGCGAGGAAGAGGACGCAGTAGGCGACCTCCTCCGGCTTGCCGAATCTCTTCACGGGTACCGTGGACTCGTACCCTTTGCGCTGCTCTTCGGGTAGGTCTTGGATCAGCTCGGTAGCGATGAATCCCGGAGACACGCAGTTGACCGTGATGTTCCTGCGGGCGACCTCCTTGGACAGCGATCTGCTCAACGCGACCAGTCCTGCCTTCGAGGCGGCATAGTTCGCCTGTCCTTCAAAGCCGAACTTGCCGGAAGGCGAGGTTATGCTGACGATCCGTCCATACCGCTTGCGCATTAGGCCCATCACCGCAAACTTACACATATGGAAGACGCCGCTGAGGTTCACATTCATCACGTCCTGCCAGTCCGATTCTTTCATCATGGCCAGGATGGCATCCTTCCGGATACCTGCATTATTCACGAGGATCTCGAAGCCTTCGTACTGCTTGTCTACATAGTCAAAGAACTTCTCGACGTCTTCATACTTGGCCACGTTACACATCTGGACGTCGATCTTGTCAGCAAACTCTTTGTTCTCCTGCCTGAACTCCTCCGTAGCTTCTTCGATCGAGGGGATAATAACCCGGGCACCAGACCTCAGAAAACTCTCGACAATGCTCCTGCCAATTCCCCTTGTTCCTCCGGTAACGATGGCGGTCTGTCCGTTGAAATCGAACACCTGTCACCTCCTGTAAAATGAAATCAGGACCGTAGATACTTGTCAACATCGTTTGATGTAATCACTCCGTAGTTGGCCGCGCCCAGCCAGCCGGACATGATGATTCCGACCGACCCGGTGTGGAAGAGGCCGGGCACCTGGTCATGGAGCCCCATGCTGATCCTCAGGCCCTCGAACTTGGTGCCGAAGGACGCTCCTCCTTCGTGGAGCGTGTACCGCTGGAACGTTCTCGGGGTTGCCGCTTCGATATAGTCGACCTTGTCCCTGATGCCGGGGACGTAGTGGTCCAGGGCATTGAGTGTCGTCTCGATGAGGTCCTGCTTGGAATCGCGGTACTCTTCATCGGAAAGGTGCGCCCAGTCCGCGTAGTTGGCGTTTGTCGAAGAGACTATTGAGTGCATATCAGAGCCCGGCCGGGTCTCGGGGTAGTACATGGAGTAGGTGCGGCTCGTGACGTTTCGGCTGAGCAACTTCTCGGTGTCGAATTTCTCGGCGACCGATGTAAAGAGCAGGTCGCCGATTCGGTCGATTCTCTCCCCCTTTCTGATGCCCATGTAGACCTGGCAGCTGCTGTTGTTGAGCCTGACTTTTCTCGCTTGTTCAATGAAGTCGGGGGAGAAATGCTCGTCGCCTACGTACTTGTGAACGGTCGACAGCAGGTTGCCGTTCGACACCGCGACTTTGCACTTGATGGTCTTCCCATTGACGACGACTCCTGCTATCCTCCCGTCTTCGACGATGATTCGTTCTACAAGGCACCTGGTACGGACATCCACTCCGTTCTTGAGGAGCTCGGCCTGCATTTTCTCGATGAACTTGTCCGTCCCGCCTCGAACGGTGTACACGCCCTTGCTCATGAAGTTTGAGAACACAATGCCGTAGCTTATGGCTGGATCATCCAGCGTTGACCCGTTTGCGTACGTGATCGGCTCCATGAGCATGCGGACAACGTCATCGCGGCCGGGAAAGTACTTCTCAAAGAGATCCCTTATCGTCATGGTCTGGTCGTCATAGAAATTCATGTCTCGAGCAGTGTTGAAGAAGCCATCGATGTTCTCTTGAGGTATCTTGAATCGCTCGTTGAGTACCCGCGTGAAGTCCTGCCGGTCGAAAGTTGTAGAGAAGGAGAACTGGGGGTTGTCGAACCGGATCTCATTGAGCTGGACGATCATGTCGGCGATCTCTTGAGACCAGTACTTGCGGCACGTTTTGATCATCCCCACCGGAAACCCGTGCAGCGACACATCGAAGATGTGTCCTCCTTTTCTCTTGAACCAAGCCGCAAGCCCGCCGAGCTGAGAGTGATGCTCCAGAAGGAGGACCGAGTGGCCGCTCCTCGCAATCATGTTGGCGCAAGTCAACCCCGCGAGTCCGCTGCCGATGACGGCTGCATCGTATTCCGGTTTGATATCCTTCAATCCGTTATTCATCCGAGTCCTCTCCTGCCTCGATCTGTCAGCCCTTCTGCAGTATGTGATAGTTTGCCATGGAAATGCCGCTCAGCATCGCCCCGACGATTCCCAGAAAACCTTGATCCGTGCCGCAGATGAACAGGTTGTCCACGTGAGTCCGCCCCGTTTTCAACTTGTCCGGAGTGCCATATACAGCGCCGTTCATGTGACCGGTGAATCTGTAAATTGTCTTCGGAGTAAATACATCTGTGTATACGATATGGTCGCGGAAGTCCGGCACAAATTGTACTACCTCTTGGAGACTAGTTTTAAGCCAGGCCGCCTTCTGAGTTCTGTACTCCTCTTCGTCGAGCCCGTTCCAGAGATCGAAGTTGGCCATGTTGGTTACCCGGATCAAGGCCTCGGGCAGTGGACTCTCGAAGTGGAAGTTGTTCGGGCAGCATATAACCCCGCTCGAAACGTCAACGAGAGACTCCGGCCTGCGATAGCTGAATCTGTCTGAATTGTTGAAGAAAGTGATCGTGGTGTCGTAGCCTGACTCGACCAGTTCCTTGTCCAGGACCATGATGAACTCCACGAACGAAAGCTGCCCCACTTTGTGTTCGTATTCTGCAGGGTCATGGTCTGACAGAAGCTTCATGGTCTCGACGTAGCCGGCTGACGACACTACGTTGTCGGCCGTGAGTACCTCTCCGCTGTCGAGTTGCACGGACTCGGCCTTGCCATTGACGACCTGGATTGCATCAACGCCACACTTCAGCCTCAGCTCGCCACCGCTATGTTCATATTGCTTGACGAGCACGTCGAGGATTTGGCGCACCCCGGCATGGGGTCTGCAGAACCCCTCACAGAATATGCTGCTGAACATAATGACGAACTGACCGAATTCCATGTCATTCTCTTGGGCGCTGCCGTAGTACATGAGCGGGCAGAAGATCATGTCAATGAGGACCGGGTCACTGATGATCGACCCCACAACCTCGCGAGCTGAGGCGGGCCTCCCATCGAGGGCAAGCGCGTCGTACTCGGAGATGGCCTTGAGCAGCTTCTGGAAGTTGTCGGCTTCGGCCGGGAAGTTCTCGACTACGTCCTGAACGAAGAAGTCCAATTCATTGTTGAACCGGAGAGATACTCCCGGGAATTTGACGGCCGACATCTTCTGCTGGCATAGGGCGAAATCTTCGACTCTGAGCTTGAGTTGTCGCAGCAGTTTTGGCAGTGGCGTCGACTTGACACCCTTAGGCACGTAGTTGGTCATCGCGTGAAGCCCAACATCGAACTTGTGCCCATCACGGCTGTAGAACGAGTTCAGGCCGCCGACACGATGGTGTCTCTCAAGGATGCACACCTTCTTGCCATAGTAAGCCAGTCGGATGCCGGCAGCGAGACCGGACATCCCAGCGCCGATAATCAGGACGTCATACTTCATGAGCAAGCTCTATATATGCGTTTCTCCCCTGTTGCGCGAGGGGAGAAAGCAGACCAACCTTCGTTTCTCCGACAGAACGAGGTGAGACAATGAGCTTCCGCTAGCTGACATCAGGTCGCTAAATGTCTTTCATCAGCGGCTCCAAGTAGGCCACTGAGCTATCCAGCGAGGCCAGCTCCATGTAATCGTCTTCCGGTACTGTGACGCTATAGCGCTTTCGCAGCTCCATGATTATGTCCAGGAAGTCCATCGAGTCCATCTCGATCTGATCTCGAATACGGACGTCACTCTTGAGTTCACTCAGGTCTTCATCCGGCACGATTTCGTGGATGACTTCCAGGATCATAGCTTTGATCTCTTCTGCTTTCATGTACTCCTGCCTTTCTATTTCTTTGAAGTGGCTATCTCAATTCATCCTTCGAATCTTTTGACAATAAGGACGGAATTGATGCCCAACATCCCGAACGAATTGTTCAGGATATAGTCAACCTTGTCAACCTTTCTGGGTTCGTTGATTACAATGTTCAGGAAGCCGCACTCGGGGTCCAGATCGTCGACGTTGATGGTCTGGTGGACGATGTTGTCTTCAAAAGAGGGCAAGTTGCCCGCCAGCTCGAGAGCGCCGGCAGCTCCCATACAATGACCGATGAAGCTCTTGGTGTTGTTCACGCACGCCTTCGAGTTGTCTCCGAGAACCTCTCTGATTGCCTGGCATTCCTGAGGGTCCCCCAGTGGGGTGCTGGTTGCATGTGTGTTTATGATGTCGAGGTCTTTCGCTGACAGGCCGGCTTTCTTGAGTGCGAGGTTAATGCACTGAGCCTGCCTTTCCCCGTTTGGAAGAATGAAATCCAGCGCGTCTGAGTTCGAGGCATAGCCCACGATTTCGCCATAGATTCTGGCGCCTCTCTTGAGGGCGTCGGGCAACCTCTCCAGAACGCAGACGCAACCGCCTTCGGAGATGACGATACCGTTTCTAGCCTTGTCAAAAGGACGGGAGGCTTTGGTGGGGTCCGGATGACTAGCCAGAGCGCCTTCATTCCTGAAGGCGGCAAATACGCCAAATGTGTGGGGTGTTTCGGAGATGCCACCGGCCAGGGCCAAATCCACTTGATCGAGAATCAGCATTTGGAGACCTTGTATGATCCCGAGGTTGCCCGCAGCACAGGCGGCTCCTAGAGTGTAGTGGGGCCCGGTGATCCCCATGTTTATCGTGACTTCGCCGGCAGGGCTGTTGGCTACGGTTCTGGGGTTATGGTGGTGAGACCAGAAGTCAACGTTGTAATCATATTGCTTGAGGTTGTAGACCTCGTGTTCAGTCTCGACGTTGCCGTGCTCCGTGATCCCGAGGAATATGCCGACTCTCGATCGGTCGATGCTCTCAATATCTTGCCCTGAATCTGCCATCGCTTCATGAGCGCAGTAGACCGATATGGAGCCTGCTCTTGTTCCACGCCGCACTTCCTTCTTCTTCTGGTACTTCAACGGATCGTAGTCGACAGTGCCAGCAATGACTTCGCCCATATAGTGGGCCTCGATTGTCCCCACTCCCGACTTGCCGGCCAGCAGGTTCTGCCGAAACTCAGCCAGGTTGTTCCCGTTCGGCGCGGTGAGTCCCACGCCGGTTATCACAACTCGATTCTTGTCACTATTCATCTTGGAAGCTACTCCATCGTGGAGCTATCATGCTACCATTTCACGCCTAGCATGATGCAGGACAAGCCGCTGCCGATTCCCAGCATGGCGATGTTGTCGCCGATACTGATGTCTCCATTGTCAAGCGCTATGGCCAGCGTGATGGGGAGGGAGACCGGCCCGATATTTCCCAAGTAGCCTACGCTGGAGAAGCCTTTCGAGGTGTCCAGCCTTAGAGTCTCGAACAGCATCTGCTGGTGGACCGCGGTGACCTGATGGCAAAAGACCTTGTCGACGTCCGCATTGTGCCACCGCAGTTCCTTTTTCAGGGCCCTCCACGTATCAGACGCCAACTCCAGGCCGTTCTTCAGAATCCCCTCTGAGTCCGTACTCATAGTGGGACGGCTGTTCTCCTCGAAGAAGTATGTGTCGGTGCTTATCCGGCACAGGCCATTGTGCTGCGAAGCGGTGCGTATGGTGCCACCAATGATCTGATGGCCCGACTGTGACAACGATGAATGCGTCAGCACGGCTGCGACTGCCCCCGATCCCAAGGTCAAGGAGGCAACGGAGGGCTTCAGCTTCTCTCTGTCCAAGTCCGGATCGTTGAGCATGTCTTCGATTGTCACATTCGTGATGTGCCTGCTGCTCTCGCCGGCAACAACGATTCCCGCTTTTACCTGGCCCAACTCGATCATGTTTGCCAGCGTGACCATACCATTGACGAAACCCAGGCACGCATTCGAGATATCGAAGATGGTGCCTGTTGAAGGCAAGCCCAGGGAATCATGGACCAGGAAGGCCGTGGCAGGCTCCAGGAAATCACGACTGAGGGACGTGTGAAGGAGACACTCGATGTTCTCCTTGTCTATACCCGAGTTAGCGATGGCCTTTTCGGCGGCCATCGCGCTGGCCTTACTTGGCGGAGTGCCTTCATCCCATAGCCGCCGTTCACGAATTCCGGTCATCATTTCCAGGCGACCGGGATGCATGCGCAGCTTCTCATACACTGGAGCAAGCCTTTCCTCCAGGCTCAACGACGAGACAACGTTGCCCGGGAGTTCGTACCCCAAAGCCTCAATGCATACATTCTTGTACAGCACTGAATGACTCCTTTGCAGGTTGACCAGTGCGACATCGACACTCACTCATCGAGCCCCGCCGACGTTCTGCGTTTCCAGAATCACCGCGAGGGACTTGTGGTGCATGTCACATGTCGGCTATACAAAGCCACGACTGAAAACGTTACTGGTCCTTGCGCGAATCGACCCGACCCCTTGACAGTAACGTTGGAATATGAAATCTCAACTTGAGCTTCGACCAGCTGTCCAGCGATTCCTGGGGTATCACCCTGTCGGGAACATACTTGCCGACGCCGGCGATAACAGCAGAAACCTTGCGGGAACTCGCTGCAGAGTCCGGCAAATACTCATCTGCTGCGGCTATGAGCGAAGAGCGCACCCCAGACGGCAGGTGCTTGTCCAACTCATCAATGACAACATCGATCGCTTTCGTGGGTACGTGGTTGTCCAGCAATTTCATGTAGAACAGGAGGAGCCTGTCCGGCACATATCGATCTATGGCCTTCACCTGGAGCCCGATCAGTCTCTCCGAGACGAACCTGACCGGAGGCTCAAGACGATTCGTCTTTCTTGTCAGGGAGAGGACTCTCTCCAGAACGAACCGAACCGGCGGTTCGAAGACAAGCGGTCGTCGATCTGATGACATTTCCTTGCCTCGCGCGCGAAGTTGGAGTAGTTTATAGTACTACGGTAATTTAAAACTATCACATTTTGGGGTGAGTTTGTCAAGAGTCACGCAATTCACCACATCTCACTTTTCCTCCCATAGTTGTTCGTGTCAATCTGGCGCGGGATCGCTCTGGACGCGGGTGTCAAGCTCAAGAAGCTCATCGCATGCGGTCGCAGGCAGAAGCTCAAAGCGGAGTGAGGGGTGATACAGGAGCTGGGATTGGCCTTGCAGACGAGCGGACGGGAAGCAAAGCACCATAGAATGGAACGCTGATGTCTCCGCAGTTGTCTCGCTAGTCCCTGAGCCAGAAGTGGGTCCTGTCAAACTCCTTTGATCGATATCGGTCCCATCCCGGAAGAGTCTCACGGTAAACCCCCAGCCTGATACCGGCCATCTTGATGGCTCTCAAAGACAGCATCTTGACCATCCTCGGCCTGCTCAGGAGCGCTCTTGCAAGTATGATGATGGTACTCGTCAGCGTAGGCGGGCATCCTTCGATTCTGTTGGCGTTCTGCAGGCTCCTGTTGCGCTTGACAGCGCAGTCGCCGTAGAGAAAGACCTTGGGGGTATCCAGCTCCGGAGCGAGTTCCAGCCCGTAGTACAGCTCGGCACCGCCGAAATCGAATCTCTGGTTGTCTTTGCCCATTATTGACAGTGTCAGCGCCAGCGTCGCGCCACACGCGCTGCACAAGGTCTGTCCCGGAGCCGGAGCCGAGAGCCCTGTTACCCCTGACGGGGCCAACAACTCCTCACCTGGCTCGAATTGCCACTCAAGCTGCTCTGAGACCGAGCCCAGGTCTTCTCCCTTGATCTCGATCGAGTTGATGTCCAGGGATCGATCGTGCCTCTCGGCGTATTCCCTCAAATGGGCAACCTGCGATGGGTCAGCTCCCAGGATCGTTGCTCCGACAGCATCACATTCGAACGGGTCTGGGCTTGCTATGATCAAATCCTTGCGATGAGCTATGCCAGCAAGGGTCTCGGGCCCTTTCTCCATCATGTATATCCCGTCGATTATGACCAGGTCGCTTACTATAGCCTCGTTCAGACGGCAGACCAGGGTGTCCAGGCGGTGGCTCTTGTGAAACCTCTTCTTTGAATCCTGACTGAGACATCCCTTGAGGTTCTTGAACCCCAACGAGACCCTTGTCTGAAAGTGGGTCTTCAGTACGGGTACGTTGATAAGGAAGTCCGTCTCCAGGGGCGCATTCGAAACCTGGGCCTTGGTCCCTCCGAGATCGAGTTCTCGAAATGGCCCCTTGTTGAAGTCGATCAGCTTGACCCCACGTTTCCTGGCCACGACATCGACTCCTGAGCTCTTGAAACCGTGTGCCGTGTAGGGCGCAAGCTCATTGAAGATGTTGATGATGGCACCTTCGCCGATAGAAATGTCCGTGCAGCCATATTCGAGAAGCAGCTGTACGATTGTGTCTATAATCCTCGTGGTGGTCACCATGCCGTACGGAGGCGTCATCTGGTGACGGAAACAATTGTTTGGCTTGATGAGGACCTTGTCGCTTGCCTTCAATTTTCCGAAGCCGTCACACAGCTCGATAGCTCTGCGAACGCAATCCAGCGAGCCGTCGAATGTCACTAACGATACCGTCATGATTTGGGCCGTGGGGCAGTCAGCCCTTTCCTCCCCTTGGCAGGCAGATCCGAGGGGCCTGCAGCCCCCGCACCGCTAGTAACGAAACCTGAACGGCGGGTATTGGTCCGTCGACAGTATGATAGCGTACACTCCTACTCTTAGGAACCATCGAAACACACCGACCACGTAGTCAAACAACACGACCGGGTAGCGACCGGTGATCAGGATTGCCAACCAGGCGGCCAACACCGCCACTACGGCGCCGATGCCCAGGCACAAAAGACAGATCCAGTGCGGAATGGCCAGTATCCATTTCACCAGCGGCAGCCAGCGGTTGAGGTCTTCCCTGGCATTGGGGTAAGGGATCTCCAGATGGACCGACTGGTCTTCGTCAACCGATGGAAATTCATCCGTGAGCAGGGTGAGATAGGCCCAAATGCGAGTAAGAAGTCTACTCTGAGCCAGGTTCCAGTCGAACCACCACTTGGGATACTTGTGGCGGAAGAGGAGCATCAACGCCGTTGGCAGGGCGATGAATCCAGCCAGGAAGAACTCATGTCTCCATTCGGCCGTATCCCAGACGAGTGTTGCAGCGGCGACGAAAACCAAGACGATCTGATCGACCAGTATCACGAAGAACGCGACAATTGGAGCTAGGAGGAGAATCCTGACAAAGGTGGTTGCCCGATTCAACCCTCTGTCTGGGTAGTCAACCGACAGGCTCATTGGATATCCACTCGATGCCTCTGAAATGGCAAACCCTCCTTGCGGGCCTAGTGCCAACAACTCTGGGCCCTTGCTGCAATTATAGCACGAAGAGTGGACTCATGAGTAGGACGAGCAAGCGACGAAACGGTGGGCATTTCAGCTACCGGGAACTGGCTGGATCCGTGGCCTGTGACCGTTCGCAAGAGCGCACGAAGCCATGACGGGTTGCCCCGTAGGAGTAGGGCAGTGGGTCGTCTCAGCGCAAGTGCCATGGGTCGGGAAGCGACATCTGGCCAACTCAATTGACGCAAGACAGGCCTGGCAAGGCCCTACGCATTTGCCAACGGTGATGGGGTCTCCTCTGTACTCTCTCCGGATGTGGAGGGCTCCGACACACTTGAGTATCTGGCCTCTGGAGGCAGTGCGTTCTTGGTGTGTTCGTACTTCTGTATCCAGAGTGGTCCAGAGCCGCGATTCCATGCGTAGGCAGTGGCAGTCCCGACCAAGCTTCTTGATTGGAGCAGCGTGACGAAGGCCCTCTTCAACGATGTCATCCTTGAACTGGTGTCCCGATACATTTGGGTGAGGCCTTCCATAAGCTCATCCGGGGTCATATGCTTGGGTTTGAACACGACCTCCGTGAAATCGTAGTGGGTCCAATCGGTTGGGAAGTTGGAGCGCAGCAATCTTCCTTGCTCCTGCAGGCTATTGAACAAACGTGTTCCCGGGAGGGGGGTCAAGACTGTGAACTGCGAAGCATCGACGCTCGCATCCAACACGAATTCCGTCGTTTTCTGAAACACGTCTTTCGTATCTCCGTCGCTGCCGAGAACAAACGCCCCGGCTATTGCGATGCCGTGATCATGTATTCTCTTGATACCCTCCTTGTATCTGTCAACCCCCACCCTCAGATTCCTGGTCTTGTGCATGGCCTGAAGCGCCTCTTCGCTGACCGATTCGAAGCCAATGGCCAGACCCGAACAGCCGGATTTCTTGGCCCACTTCAACACCTCAGGGCTGAATGCTATGTCGATTTCGACCTGAGAAAACCATCGCTTCTTCAGGCCTCTGTCCACCATCCCTTTGAACAACTCAATTGCCCTCTCCTCTCCCCTTTTCCCATGACTTAAGATAGTATTGTCGGTGAAGAAGACGTTCTTGTTGCCCAGGGTCTCCAGTTCGTCCAGCACCTCTGGTATGGGCCTCGCCCTGAGTTTTCGACCGTTGAACGCAGTGACGGAACAGAACTCACAGTCATTCGGGCAACCTCTGGCTGTTTCCACACTGGCTAAGTCCATCGCATACTTGTGGGTCAGAAGCTCGCGCCTCGGCCTCGCGATATTCTCGAGAGATATGGGCTCTCCCCTGTAGAGTCTCTTCAATTCATTGCGTTCGAAGTCATGGAACACCTGCGGCCAGACAGATTCTGCCTCGCCGATAACGACCACGTCAGTGAACTGTAGGGCTTCGTCAGGCAGCATCGAGGCATGAATACCGCCCATCACTGTCTTGATTCCTTTGCTCCTGAATTGCTCGGATATCGCGTAGGCTCTGGGAGCGGTTGGGGTCATCGAAGTTATGCCCACAAGATCAGCATCCTCAAACGTAAGAGCCTCCAAGGTCTCATCGACGATCCGTACGTCCCAACCGGGGGGAGTCAACGCGGCCAAATAAGCCAAGTTCGTTGGCGGGTACTTCATGATCGCTACCGCAGACTCGTTCCAGATCTCCTGGTGCTCGACTTGCTGGACCGGGTTGATTATCAGCAGTTGCTTCGTCATCATTTGTTCCTTTCGGGCGTCGTGTTCAGGAGAGACTCCCGGCGGGCTCTTGTCAGGCGCAGTAAGGACCAGACAGAAGCAGCGTTTACGAGACCCTATCGCTCGTGACTACCTCAGAAGCCCAAGCTATCAGTGCGGCAACTCAGGCTAGGCCTGCTTATCAGAGCCTTACCTGTTAGCGCTGCGTAGCGCAGTCAACGGGAACGGCTGCCGCTGGAGCCGGGAGCCCGACCTTGTATTGCCCTATCTGTTCGACATACAAGTCCAGAAAGGATCGTATCTTATGACTTGAGAACATGGCGGGTCTGTACGCGACCGTGATGCTCAGATTCCCATCGTAGGTGCCCAGGCAGATGCTGAGGCCCATCGGGCTGACGACGGATGTCGAGCCGCTGATACTCAGTATTCGGGAGCTTCCTATTCCGGTAATAGCGGGCTGGTCGGAACCCACTTTCGGCCAAGTTGGGCCAAGGTTGGTCAGGAGTATGCTGTCTATGTACGTCCGAGTGATTATCAAGAACCTGCACAGTTCACTCATGATGACCAGCGGGAACCTAGAACTGAAGTAGAAGAAATAGACCAGGGAGAAGGCCCTTCTGTTCTGAGTCGCGTGCACCGCCTCTGATCTCACCTTCTTGAGCAGCCTGACGGGATCTGCTCGGTCCTCCGGCATGGTCGACAAAGTGAGCCAGGCTGCCTGATTCGAGACAATGTGCCGAAACCCCTTGGGACTCATGTTCACAGGAAGCATGACGCGTATCTTCTTGCTTGCCTTCCCGTGCATACGATTCCACTTGTCTACCGTCATGTAGAGTGCAGCCAGGAGGAGATCGTTCAGCTCAACACCCGCTGAAGTCGTGCCGGACACGAGCTGCTTGAGTTCAGCCGGCGGGATGGTTCTGGCATAGTGGCCCATTTCCTTTGACTTCCCCGACTTGTCGTGGAAGACCCTGGTCGGAGGGCGGAAAGCCTCCAATATGAACCTGCGGAGAAGATAGGAGAACATCTTCCTGTAGTAATGATCTACCCTTGCCCTCTGACTCTGCGCGAATTCGAAGAGCTCATCCTTCTTGCTGAAGATGCGAGCATCTTCCGGCGGTCGGGAAGCCTCCGAAAGCTCGTTGTTGTAGTGCTCAATGATGCTTCTCACGAAGGCGAGGGCCCGGATACCGTCCAAGGCCGAGTGGTGAAACGTGAACATCAGCGACCACTCGACGTCATTCCTCCTCAGTACGAGGGCCCTGAAGGGGAACTCCTTCCTCACGTCTATGCGGCGGTTCAGAAACTCGAAGATACAGCCTTCATAGTCCCTGTCCGGGAGCTCGGCCAAGTTCCAGACCGTCAGGACCTCGTCACGGAGATCATCCTCTATTTCACGGATGAGCCTCAAACGTCTCCTGCGCACTATAGTTCTCGTTCTGAGATGGACCTTCTGGGCTGAGAAAATCGCCTGCTTCAATCTCTCGGTGTCCACAGCCCCTTCCAGGTCCAGAATCGCGTAGGTGGTCGCCGGCTCGTCTATGCCGTCAAGCGCCAATTCGCATTTGTCGACGCAGTTAAGCGGTATCGATCTACCTCGGTTCGTTGTTGTTGCCAACACGTCAATCCTCGCCGGCACCGTGAGTCTTGTTGATCTGGGGCCAAGTCTCCGACCACTTCGAAGGGTGTGCCTGCTCGCTACATCTCACTCAGCGACCTGCTGGCAAAACGCAACTGGTAAACCACCTGGGTATACTCAAGCCTGGAGTAGATTATCCAGACTTCATGTATAGATGGCATGGACAAACCGTAAGCGAGAATAGTCTAACACGAATACCTGATTATGTCAATGGGTTGCACTCGTAGGGTACGTATGAGACAGCTGGATATTGGGAACGGCAGAGGCCGCGTCAGTGAGCTTCCGAGTGGACGCGCTCAAGCTCAGCGATGGCATACTTGCATTATAATGCGAGAACACAATAGCAGGCAGAGTCAGAGGCTTGGCACTTTGGAGGATCAAGCAGATCCCCACAACCTGCGCGCTTCCTCCAGGTCATCCGGGAAGTCAATGTCTGTCCACTGGCGGTCGGTGACGTGCACGCCGACTTGATGCCCTTCCAGCACGAGCTGGTTGATGAGGCGTGGGAACGTGGTCTCAAGATCGATTCGCGCTGCCTTCTCCAATTCCGCGGTAAGCGCCGGCACAGTCTCTCTCGAGAACTTGGCTATTCCCACGAACTCGCCGTATGGTTCGGCCACGTTCTTCCCGATCGCGCTGACCGAGCCCGACTGCAGAGTCACTTTCTCCGCTTCCTTATCCACACCGCGCCTGTCAACGACGAGCATTGTGCTCTGCTCACTGGCCAACACGGCGCCGACGATGTCGGGTTGGAAAAGGATGTCGTCGTACACCAGGACGAAACCCGGTTCCAACTCTTGCCGTACCAACCACAGATTCAGGGGCACATTGCATGTATCGTAGAAGGGGTTGAAGACGCAGGTTGCTCTCCCTCGGCAGAACTCTTCGACTTGATCGGAGCAGAAACCGGTGATCACGACCGCATCGTGGATACCGGCTTCCCCGAGGGCTTTCAACTGGTGGCCGAGGATAGCGTCATCCCCCACCTGCAACAGGCTTACCGGGGTATGCTTCGTCAGGGGTAGCAGGCGAGGGCTTCTCGCCGCAGCGGTGATTATGGCTCTCATTGCCTAGCCCTCCACTCCGGTAATGAGTCGCATTCGAATAAAGGCACTGACGCGGTCGATAGCGATGACCGTTAGCACCATGAGAATCAGAATAGCCAGCACCTCG
>JAZFSU010000250.1:0-22348 GCA_036446335.1 Dehalococcoidia bacterium
CCCTGCGTTCGAGCGGTTGATGGCGGAACTCAGGCCCATCGCCGAAGCTGTGGGAAGACACCTCTAGGTGCTGCGTGCGAGCAGGTCTTGCCACTGACTGTCTTCCCGGAAAAGGGCAGATCTGGAAGCCGGTGGTCCAGATTCCTATCAAGCTGGTAGGGGCTCAGGGCCAGCGCTTGATAGGGCACAACGCGCCGACCCGGACAAGCGGACGCCGACATCATGGTCACGATGCCGGCGGGTACGCACGTTGCAATGGGAATTTGCCAGACTAGTTTGACGCTTGCCAGGCGGTGATTCCCTCATCGTCCACTTCTTCGACCGGTTGCTGGGCCGACGTGTCCTTCTGGTACTTGGACATCGAGCCAGCCATGCTCTTGAGTTTAATGCCCAATCTGGGGATTTCCGAGTATCCTGAGAGCATTACCACACCGGCCACGGAGTCCCAGCCGCGTATCGGGCAATCGCCGCCTCTCACCTCTCCGCTTCCTATGGCGTTTTCCAGCCAGTTCTTGGCGTGTGAGAACCCCTCCATGTTGAGCTCGCTTGGAGGGCCGGCGAGGATCATGAGTGCCTTCTGGGCTTCATGTATGTCACACTCACCCGTCAATCTGAGAGTGGCGGCGTTTCTAACTGCTGTATAGCACCTCATAGCCGGGTCCAGCTGGTCTATGGAGTGTCTCTTTTTGAAGAACTTGAACTTGTCTGAAGCGTTCGTGGCCTTCATTTCGGAGTATCCGACGTAGGCGAACCCCTGCCAGCTGGCTATGATATCGGAAGCGTCAATTACCTTGATGCCCACTCCCTTCTTCTCTGCCTCTCCTGCGCCGAACATCAGGGGTAGGGGTTTTATCAACTCGTAGTTCATCATGCTGTAGCCGACCTCGAGAGGGAGCCCTTCCTTCTTCCAGACATCGTTGTCGAAGAGAAGGATACCGTCGGCGACTCCGTCCAGTTCGGCTATGCATTCTGCTGTGTTCATGGCCATCAGTTGGCCTTCGTCCTCGCTGGGAAGCACACACAATGCGTAGATCGGCTCGTCGTAGACCTGCTTGAGCTTGGACACAATGACCGGCAGTCCTCCGGAGCCGGTGCCGCCGCCGAGCCCACCGATGACCAGGAAAGCATCAACGTGGTGTACGACCTTCTCCGTCACCAAGTGCATTATCGAGTGCAGCGATTGCTTGGCAACCTTCGCTCCTATCTCGCGTCTCAGGCCTACCCCGTGACCCTTCGTGATGGTCTGACCCATCAGGATCCTGTCCTTTTTGTGGATCGTCTGCAGCCCCATCAGATCGGCCTGCGCCGAGTTTGCCGCTATGGCGAACGGGCATATGCCCTGATGCCTGCCCCACTGGCTGTGGTAGGCCAGTATGTCTGCAAGCCTGCCGCCGCATTGTCCGATGCCGATTACTCCGACTCTCATTTCTTGCCTCCGATTCGCAATTGGTCTTGGCCGCTGCCTGCACACCGGAGTGTACTTCCAATCTCGGTGTGACAGTGATAATACTGCGCCCTGCACGGATGCCCTGCAATCCCACGTAGGTACTGCTTTGCACCCTACTTTCGTACTAAAGTTTGGACAAGAAACGTGAGGTTAGAGTAGGTGCCGCCCCATCCAATTTTCCGGGTTCCCGGCGCCTGCGCGGACGATCACCGTCGAGTGAAGGAGGCGCTCCTACCATGGCACGGTGCCATGTGCTATAATCGCGTGTCGAGTCGAGCCACCGGCTCTCAGAAGCAGAGTATCGAGAAGGCAGGGGACATGGCGATCCAAGCACCAAGCTTTGTTGAGGAAGAGGAGCAGAGCAGAATGGGCTGTCGTCTGGTTGCCGGAATCGACGAGGTCGGTCGCGGCCCTCTGGCCGGGCCTGTCGTAGCGGCTGCTGTCATCCTGTCTTTGGTGAGACGGCCTTCCTGGCTGCGCTTCGTCAGGGACAGCAAGCAGCTGACCCCGAGGAGACGCGACCTGCTTTTCGATTGCATCCGGCACGACGCCGTGGCTTTTGGAGTGGGGTCTGTCTCCCACGAGGTCATTGATGAGCAGGGCATTGTTGCTGCCACGAAGGCCGCGATGATGGCTGCCGTGGAGCGACTGCCAATGCGCCCGGACTTCCTTCTCATTGACGCAGTTGGCTTGCCTGCCCTCAACCTTCCTCAGAGAAGCATCGTCAAGGGGGATGCTCACTCCCTGTCGATAGCGGCAGCCTCTATCGTTGCCAAGGTTACTCGTGACCGGCTGATGGCTGAATTGGAGTCGCTGTTCCCCGGCTACGGCCTGGCCCGAAACAAGGGCTACGGCACACCTCAGCACCTGGACGGATTGCGGCGCCTGGGCCCCTGTCCTATTCATCGCAAGACATTCTTCCCTGTACGGGAGTTGCTCGGGTAGATGGCACTGCCGTCATTCATTGCCGGGGCTCCCTGGAGTGTGTCTGGCCCTCGACTTTGCGTGCCACAGGTGGTTGAATGAAGATTCCGCTGACGAAGTATCTGAAGCTGGCGAGAATAAGCGCCTGGCCGGCGTTCTCGCTCGCCTTCGTGATCCCGTTTGCCGTGGGTGCTGATGTGAGGACGAGTTGGCCCGAAGCTTTGGTCGGGTTCTCGGCTATGTTTCTGTTCGCAGCGTTCGCTTTCGCCCTGAACTTCTATGCTGACAGGGACACGGACAAATATCACGACGGCATCCAGAAGGATTTCAACCTTCGCCAGCAACCGATGGTCACCGGTGAGGTCACGACACGGGAGTGCATAGTCTTCTGCGTGGTGACCTTGGGTGCAGCGATAGCCTTGGGTTTTGTGGTGAGCAACCTGTTCGGTGTGCTCGTCATCCTGAACTGCCTCGCTGGGGGGCTTCTCTATTCACACCCGTGGATCAGGTTGAAGGCCAAGCCTGCCGGGGACGTTGTTGCCATCTCGCTGCTGGGTGCGTTGGCACCGTCCGCGGGGTACGTGTTGGGCGAAGGGGGACGCCCTACCATTATGATGATGCTCTTCTGGTTTCTGGTCACCGCCACGGGATATATTTCGACAGTCATGAGTGACTACGAGTTCGATGTCAAGGCCAAGCTGAAGACATCGGCCGTCTACTTTGGCCAGACTCGGCTGCTGCAGGCGATGGCCGTGGGCTGTGTACTCTGCGCGGTTCTGGCATCGTTCATATTCAGGGACGACTACTATCCTTCGGGCACCAGGTACTTCTCAGTCTTCGCAGCTGGCAGCTTGGTGGCCCTCACTGCAGCGGTCTGGAGGTCGTTGGATCCGCCGAGGATGCATGTACCGATCATCTCTTCGAGCAGACCATGGGTCTTCCTCTCAGTGGGTATAGTCCTGCCGGGCATAATATCGCTGCTGTTTCTTACGTACAGCTTCCTCAAGATTCTGGCGCCGGAAAGTGTCGGGTGGGACCCGTTCCTCATCTTTTGACGCGAGTCCCTACGGTCGTTCCTGGGCTGAAGAGTGCGGAGGGGAATTCGCTTTGACCGGCCGCTGATCTGAAAATCCGCCTCACACGCTGAATATGTTGCAGTCCTGGCAGACCTCACATTCGGTTCCCCGGCCTTCCTCGTGAAGGGCCACATAGTGTTGGCGAGCTTCGGAGAACCACACCTCGGACACCATTTGATGATTGAGGTCTCCGAATATCATTCTGCCCAGCGGGTCCATGCAGCACAGGTTCACCCTGCCGTCCCTGAGCACTGTCATGTGACTCGTCGCGTGAATGCAGCGCGTGAAGTTGTTTCCGTCGCAAGGGCAGGTGAGACCGGCGAAGTTCAGGTGCTGGAAGACGGAGGGAGTGCGACACGATGAATCCGATGATCCCTGACCCCATCTCTTGTCAAAGGCCTCTTCCTCGCCTCCGGCTAGCGACGGGTGCTGCACCAGGGACACGGTGTGAAGTATGCCAACCGCATCGACGTGATCTATCATCTCAGCCACGTGTTCGTAGTCGTCGAGCCCTGTCAGCATCTTCCTGGTTTCCACGGAGGCCCCGTTCGCGGAGATATTCAGGCGGAAGTTGGGCACTTCCGACAGTCTGCTGATCGACTCCTTCGTCAAGTGGCTGCCGTTGGTGTACAGATGTATCTCGGTCGTTGGCAGGGCGGCACGGGCTTGTTCTATCCTGTCGACGATCTGCGGGTCGAGAAAAGGCTCACCGGTGAGCATGGGGATGAACGTGTGTGGAGCCGGGTCGAGCCTTGCGGCATCAGCCAGGATTCTGGCGTATAGCGCATTGGACATCGTGCCATGGTCCTTGATCCTCGCGTGGGCGCAGAAAATGCAGCGCGCATTGCAGTGATTCGTGGTCTCAACCTGAAGTACTTCGAGCATATGCTTTCCCTAGAGCGGGGATTACCTCTTCTTGGTCAGAAGGATGACGTGTCGTTCCCTGATTTCGATGACATCGCCTATCTCTTCACGATGCTCATCCACAAGTTCGTCGACAGTCCTGGTGACCTCCGGCAGATCGAAGTTGTAGTCGTGGAAGCCAAGCGCCCCTCCCGGCACAAGGTTGCCCCAAACCAGGTGGAAGTCGTTCCTGACGTACTCAGGCTGATGGTTGCCGTCGATGAAGCCGAAGACGAACTTCTGGCCTTCCGGGAAGCGGACGTCCCTGGAGTCCTTGTCGATCGTGACGATGTTATCCGATCCATGCGTCGCCTCACGGTAGACTTCGAGTTGCGAGCGTCCCTGCAAGAATGCCTCATAGATGTCGCACATTCTCGCTCCGCTCGTGTCGGGGGTGCTGTCGCGCCTGGGGTCAAAGACGTCGACGGCGTACACCTTTTTGCCGTGCTCCCGGGCAAACTCCGCGAGTTTGGCGGTGCCCCCGCCCATGAACGCACCTATCTCAACCAGGTCTCCCTCCAACTCCTGCAATGCCCGATCTCTCATGAAATCGACAAGTACCTCGTAGCCCACGAAATCGGTGGGGACCTCCTTGGGTGACTGGGCCTTCTCCACGTCTCCTCCAGCACCTTGTCCGGGGTCGGCGTCGCAGTATCCGTCACAGGCCTTGGCCACTGCCGCAATGGCCATGATCAGCGCCGCCGAGGTCCAGGTAGCCCTTTCCTTGGGCCATGCCTCCTGTTCCGGCAGCTTTACGCCCCGGCAGAACCCGCTCTCATTATCTCGAAGTCGCAAGGTCCAGTCCAGCAGCAGCTGCGCCTTCACGTGTTCACCTATCAGGGCCAGCGCAATGATCAGTTCGCTGGTCTCGGCCACCGCGGTGACATCCTCGTCGGCAGCGACTCTGCAGCCCCAGTCTTCAATGACGAAGTCCGGCCACTCACTCTCGACATGTTGACCTGCTTCCTCGCCTTTCATCACTCCTGTGAGTATGGGGTAGAACCAGTTCATAGAGTAGCGGCGCTCGTTCTCCCCCATGTTGTCGAACAGGTCAGGGTGCTCGTTGATCGCTGCGAGGAGCGAGTCGGCCGCTGCGTTCCACTCAGGCTTCTCCGTTCCCAGTGTCTCTGAGATTCGTATGGCGTTCCTGATGCTGTGCCAGGTGCAGCACGACGACGTGAGGATGGCCCCCGGCCATGCGTTGCCGTCGTCGTCCAGGGCCCAGGGGACCTCGCCCGTGGGCCGCTGGGAGTTCACGGCGAAGTCCACACCCCTCTCCACCATAGGCCACATCTGGCGAAGGAAATCCATGTCGCCGGAAGCAAGGTAGTGGAACCACATTCCGGTCGCAATATAGCTCGCGAAGTTTGTGTCCTTCACCAGGTCTTGCGGCTTATCGTCCACATAGCTGGAGTACCAGCTGCCATCGGGATTCTGCTTGTCGCGGGACCAGCGGTAGGCGGCCTCCGCACGATCGAATCGACCGGCGAGATCAAGGGCAATGGCACCCTCCACGTGGTCCCAGGGGTCGGCTATGCCGCCTTTATACCAGGGGATGGCTCCGGAGGCGAGTTGCGTCTCGACTATGAAATCTGCCTGGAGTCTGACCAGATCCTGGAGGGTGTCGAGCGTTTCGTTCTGTATGGATTCCATGGGCTTGTTGGACCGAAGCGATGGGGGGAGAACCATGTGATAGCGTAGCAAACGAACGTGATGTTGTCAAATTGGTACTATATCCCCACCTATGATCACCGGAAATAGCTATTCTATGCCGAATGCTCTCGTGCTACAGTTCAAGTGGCGAGTTTGAACGAAGGCGCTTGTTCACTGAGAAGCGGTTTGATCAGCAGGGCATGTTTGATCGAATAGGAGCTGCCGAAGCGGCGCCGTTCTTGCTGATGCGCAACTAGAATTGGGCTCAGAGGTGTGGCGCTGGACTCTCGTGGTGCGCGGCCAGAGCCCGTGTTGAAGATGATGCTCGGAGGAAGGTTCAAGCGAGACGTGGGATGACAAACAAGAGTGACAAGGACGGTTCTGAGATGAAACGCCCCGTCGGCCGCGTTTCGCATCGTGGCTACTATGTGATACTTGCGCTGACCGTCGTGGTGGCTCTGGGTCTCACTGCAGGTGCGTTCTCGCTGGTGCGGAACTGGGAGCGTGATAGCCTGGAGAGCAGGTTCGAGAAAGAGGCGACGGCGCGGGCTTCCGTGTTTGAGATGGAGATGGGCGCACATGTCAGCGAAGTGGAAGCGCTGGGGCGCTTCTACGAGGGCTCCCAGTTCGTCGACCGGAACGAGTTCAGGGCTTTTGTGGGCCCTGTCCTGCTGGACGCCTCGGCATTCCAGGCCATCGAGTGGATTCCGCGTGTATCGGACGCCGAGCGCCAGACCTACGAGGACGCCGCTCGCAGCGATGGCCTGGACGGATTCGAGATTCGGGAGATGTCGGCGGACGGGTCAACTGTTGCCGCGGCGCAGCGCGAAGAGTACTACCCTGTTTTCTATGTGGAACCGCTGGAAGGCAACGAGGCCGCCTTGGGCTTTGATCTCGGTTCGGACCCCGTGCGCCTGGCGGCGCTGGAGCAGGCACGAGACACCGGCCAGCGCGTGGCCACGTCTCGCATCAAACTGGTCCAGGAAACGGGGGATCAATTCGGGTTCCTGGTCTTTCGGCCCGTTTACCGGTCCGGCTCGGCAACCGAGACTGTCGAAGACCGCAGGGCGAACATCGAAGGCTTCGGCTTGGGCGTCTTTCGTATCGGGGACGCTTTCGCGGAGGCCATCTCTGCCCTAACCCCCGCCGGCATCAATGTACGTGTCCTGGACCTGTCGGCACCGGTGGGGGAGCGCTTCCTGCATGCTCACACCTCGCGCATGTCTCTGGGCGAGTCAGCCGCAGTGCTGGAAGACGAGGCCATCGGCGCATCTGGCATGATCGAAGTCTTCGAGACTGACATAGCCGGGCGCACCTGGGCCGTGGTCAGCACCCCCTCTTCGGGCTTTCTGGCGGCCAACCGTCCATGGCAGAGTTGGAGTGTGCTTGCTCTTGGCCTTATCATCACGGTCTGGAGCGTGACGTACATGGTCGGCGGTCACCGCCGCGCCGCGCGCATGGAGGCGCTCGTCGCGGAGCGTACGGTGGAACTGCGAGAGAGCGAGACGAGGTTCAGGGATATCTTCGGCAACGTGTGCGACACGATCTTCTACATGGACACCGGCGGCATCATTCTCAACATCAATGACAGGTCTATCGACATATGTGGGCTGCCTCCGGGTGAAATCATAGGACGCAACTTCGCTGATCTTGACATCCTTGATCCGGAGGAGCTGGCCCGACTGACGGGGCTCTTTGTTGCCAACGGGGCCCGGGTTGAGGCTGTGCCCCTCGTAGAGGCGCGCCTGAATCACAGGGACGGGCATCAGGTCGCCGTTGAGGTGACCATGAGAACCTTCACCGGCCCGAGTGGGGAGTTGCAGGGCTTTATGGGCACGATCAGGGATGTCACCGAGCGCAAGCGAATGGAGCAGCAGGTTCTTCTCTCAGGACGGCTGGCCGCAATCGGTGAGCTCGCGGCAGGCGTCGCGCACGAGTTGAACAACCCTCTCACCGCAGTCCAGGGCTATGCTCAGTTCCTTGCGACCAGGAATGATCTCGACGAGTCTATCAGGGACGACGTGGAGACCATTTTCAAGGAAGCGCAACGAGCCACCAAGATCACAGCCAACCTTCTTTCATTTGCGCGCAAGCATGAGCACGAGACGAGTCTCATCTGCATCAACGAGGTCATTCGGCAGAGCCTCGAGCTCCACATTTACCGCATGACGGTCAACAACATCGAGGTGACAACGGAGCTCGACGCTGATCTTCCACAGACCATGGCTGACTTCCATCAGTTGCAGCAGGTGTTCGTGAACCTAATGACCAACGCCGAGCACGCGATGACCGAGGCGAATGCGCGGGGCAAGCTCACGATCAAAACGCAGCTTGTCGGTGATGTGACCCGAACATCGTTCATCGACGACGGCCCGGGTATATCCGAGGATAACCTGGAGAGGATCTTCGATCCATTCTTCACCACCAAGGATGTAGGAAAAGGAACAGGTCTGGGCCTCAGTATCTGCTTCGGCATCGTCGAGCAACACGGAGGTCGAATATACGCGACGAGCAATCCCGGCAAGCGAACGACATTCACAGTGGAGCTGCCCGTCGTCTCGAAAGAACAGCGCGCAGCTGAATGGACAGATTCGATGCAGTCACAGGAGGCATGAGGATGGACAAAGCTAGAGTAGCCATACTGGTGGTCGATGACGAGGAGTCAATCAGAAAAGTCCTCTCCCGCAGGCTGGAAGCGGAGGGATATTGCTGCGTGACTGCGGCCAATGGCAAGGAGGCCATGGAGGCAGCGTCGAAGCAGCACTTCGACCTTGTCCTCACGGACATCAAGATGCCGGTGATGTCGGGGATGGAAGTCCTCTCCCAAATGGCTGTAGATCACCCTGATACCTGTGTGCTCATGGTAACAGCGATGACCGACAGGCAGACAGCCGTTGAGGCCATGAGTTTGGGGGCGTATGACTACGTCACCAAGCCCTTTAATCTGGACGACGTGGCCACGAGGGTGGAACGGGCGCTTGAGAGAAGAAGACTGTTGTCCGAGAACCGGGACCTCAAGCTCGGCAATACTGGGCAGGCACAGGGAGATCCGGAGGGGGAATTCAGACGATTGGTGGAGAGCACGGGCGATGGCTATCTCGTGATTCAGGAGTCCAGGATTGTCTTTGCCAATGCCAAGTGTGCGCAAATGCTCGAATATGCTGCCGAAGAGTTGGCGGGCAGGCCCGTTCAGGAGATCATGACGGCTGAGGCACTGAAGGAGTTGTCGAAAGTACACAAGAAGAGACTTGGCCGCGACGCGGTGCCCCAACGGTACGAGACGGTGATGGTGAAGAAGGACGGAACTCCGTGTCCCGTCGACTTTGGGGCCGGGCTCATGGACTACGCTGGCAGCGCAGCAGTTGGTGTTGTGTTGCGGGACGTCACCGAACACAGGCGTGCCGAAGAGCAGTTCCGGCTGGTCGAGGAGAAGTTCAGGACCATCTTCGAGAATTCCGCAGTCGCCATAACTGTAACCGATGAGAACGAAAACATCGTCTCGTGGAACAAGTTCACCGAGTTCCTTCTGGGGATGGACGAAGACGATATGCACATGAAGCCGGTCAGCTCGCTCTATCCGGAAGAGGAGTGGGCGAAGATAAGGGCGCAGAACATCAGGAAGAAAGGCATGCAGCATCACCTGGAGACCAAGATAATCAGAAAGAACCGTGAGGTCATCGACGTGGACCTGTCTGTCAGCGTGTTCAAGAGGCCAGATGGAAGGATCGCTGGGTCCATCGGGATCATAGCAGATATCACGGACCGCAAGTGGGCGCAGGGGCAGCTCCAACTGGCGGAGGAGAGCTTCAACACCATCTTCGAGAACTCGGCGGTTGCCATAACCGTGGCCGATGAGAACGAGAACATTATCTCGTGGAACAAGTTCACCGAGTTCCTCCTCGGGATGGACAAGGACGACCTATGCATGAAACCTGTCAGCTCGCTCTATCCGGAAGAGGAGTGGACGAAGATAAGGGCGCAGAACATCAGGAAGAAGGGCATGCAGCATCACCTGGAGACCAAGGTTGTCAGAAAGGACCAGGAGATCATAGATGTGGACCTTTCAGTGAGCGTGTTCAATGGCCCTGATGGAACGATCACCGGTTCTGTAGGAATGATGGCTGACATCACTGCGCGCAAGAGGGTGCAAGACCGGCTCCACCTGGCGGAGGAGAACTACAGAACCATCTTCGAGAATTCGGCTGTGGCCATAACAGTGACAGACGAGAACGAGAACATCGTCTCCTGGAACAAGTTCACCGAATTCCTTCTCGGGATGGGGAAAGACGACCTATGCATGAAACCTGTCAGCTCCCTTTATCCTGAGGAGGAATGGACGAAGATAAGGGCGCAGAACATTAGGCAGAAGGGCATGCAGCACCACCTGGAGACCAAGATCGTCAGAAGTAACCAAGACATCATAGATGTTGACTTGTCTGTCAGCGTGTTCAAGGGACCCGACGGAAAAGTCATCGGCTCGATAGGAGTGCTGAAAGACATCACCGAGTGCAAGAAGGCAGAGCAAGAGAAGTTCAAGACGGAGCAGCAGCTTCAGATTGCGGGGCGGTTGGCAGCAGTGGGAGAGCTTGCTGCAGGCGTTGCTCATGAGCTGAACAATCCACTCTCCGCCGTACAGGCGTTTGCACAGTTCCTCTCGTCTAACGCCGATCTGGACGAAAGCATCAAAAGCGACATCGATACCATCTACAAAGAGGCGCAACGTGCATCCAGGATCACGAGCAACCTTCTTTCGTTCGCTCGAATGTACAGGCCGGAGAGAAGCCCAATATCGATGAACCAAGTCATCGAGGACAGCCTGGAGTTGTACGCATACCGCATGAGGGTCAACAATATCGAGGTGACGATTGACCTTGACGCCGGACTTCCGAAGACCATAGCTGATTTCCATCAGATGCAGCAGGTCTTTGTCAACATTCTGACCAACGCCGAGCAGGCCATGAGTGAAGCCCATGGCGAGGGAAAGCTTGTCGTTGCCAGCCAGAAGGCAGGTGACACGATCCGGGTGAGTTTCGCCGACGATGGCCCTGGCATCCTGGAGGAGAACCTGGAGAGGATGTTTGACCCGTTCTTCACCACTAAGGAAGTCGGAAAAGGGACGGGGTTGGGTCTGAGCATCTGTCGCGGCATCTTGCAGGATCATGGTGGACAGATACGTGCCATCAGCAAGCTTGGCGAAGGAACGACGTTTGTCGTGGAGATACCCGTGGTTTCTGAAAATCCGGCTTTGGCTGATGAAGCTGGTCCGGTTGGGGCAGAGATCACGTAGAAGAGCAGCTGGCCAGGACAGTTATAGCGGGAGGCGGCTGATAGCGGTCAGAGGCTCTTGAGGTATGCATCCATGGAAGCAGCAGCCCTCGTCCCCGCGCCCATGGCGCTTATCACAGTGGCAGCGCCGGTAACCACATCTCCACCGGCCCACACGCCTGGCTTGGTTGTCTGGCCTGTTGCCTCATCGGCGACGACCGTGCCCTTCCGGGTTGTAGCCAAGCCCTCGGTGGTGGTTGGCACCAGCGGGTTGGGGGTCGTCCCCAACGCCACGACCACGGTGTCCACGTCTATGATGAACTCGCTGCCCTTTTTCTCAAAGGGACGACGCCTGCCGCTCTCGTCAGGCTCGCCAAGCTCCATCTGAACGCACTCCATGCCGGTGACCCATCCCTGGTCATTCCCCACGAACCTCACGGGGTTGGTGAGCAGCTTGAAGACGACGCCCTCTTCTTCAGCGTTCTCGGCCTCTTCCATCCTTGCGGGCATCTCGGCGCGCGACCGGCGGTAGACTATTGTGACCTCATCGAACCCAAGCCTGAGGGCGCATCTCGCGGCATCCATGGCTACGTTTCCGCCGCCGATCACGACGATCCTCTTGCCGACTTTGATCGGCGTGTCATACTCGGGGAAAAGGTAGGCCTTCATCAGATTGACGCGCGTCAGGAACTCATTGGCAGAGTATATTCCGTTCAGGTTCTCGCCGGGTATCCCGAGGAACATGGGCAATCCGGCCCCCGTGCCCAGGAAGATCGCCTCGAAGCCCTCTTCCTGGAGCTCGTTGAGGGTGGACATCTTGCCGATCACAGAGTCCAGTTTCAGTTCGACTCCCAGAGACTTCACGTAGTCCACCTCGGCCTGGACCACGTGTTTGGGCATCCTGAACTCCGGGATGCCGTACATCAGAACTCCACCCGCAACGTGGAGAGCCTCGAACAGGGTGACCTTATGGCCTCGGTGCGCCAGCTCAGCGGCCACTGTGAGGCCGGCTGGCCCGGAGCCCACTACCGCCACCTTCCTGCCGCTTTGCACGGGTATCTCTTGATCACCAACGGACTTATTCTTGAGCTCCCAATCAGCAACGTAGCGTTCCAGGCGACCGATTGCAATCGGAGCATCCTTCTTGGCGAGGGTACATACCTCCTCGCACTGAGTTTCCTGGGGACAGACTCGACCGCAGACGCCGGGCAGAGCATTCTTGCCCTTGAGCACTCTCACTGCTTCGGCCATCTTGCCATCGTTGAGCGCCGCGATGAATTCGGGGATGTCCACGCCTACTGGGCAGCCCTCAGTACAGTTGCGCTTCTTGCACTGAATGCAGCGGGAGGCCTCTGCCGATGCATCGCTCTCGGTGTACCCGAAGGCTACCTCGTCGAAGTTCCCGGCGCGCGCCTCGGGCTCCTGCTTGGGCATGGGCACGCGGTTCAGATCCAGTTTCGCCAAAGCACCTACCTCCTGCCGCAGCTGTGTTCCCAGTGTTCCGTGGCCACCTTCTCCTCGTCGAGATAGGTGCGTTGCCGGGTCATCAACTCGTCCCAGTCCACCAGGTGAGCGTCGAAGTCGGGGCCATCCACGCACGTGAACTTGGTCTCACCGCCGATGGATACGCGGCAAACGCCGCACATCCCTGTGCCGTCTACCATGATGGGGTTGAGGCTGACAATCGTATCTACCCTAAACGGCTGGGTTGTCAGCGAGCAGAACTTCATCATGACCGTTGGGCCGATCGCGATTACCCGGTTGACTCTTCCCTCGTCGTCAAGCATCTCTTTGAGCGGGGCCGTGACTACGCCGTGGCGGCCGTACGAGCCGTCGTCGGTCACCACAATCAGCTCATCGCTGACGCCGCGAAGTCGGTCCTCCCAGAACACCAGGTCCTTGGTGCGGAACCCCATTATCGAGATGACTCGATTCCCGGCCTCTTTCATCGCCCTCGCGATCGGAACGATGGTGGCGATGGCAAAACCGCCGGCCACACAGACCACGGTGCCATACCTGTCAATGTGGGTCGGCACGCCGAGAGGGCCGGCGAAATTGGCTATGGATTCTCCCTGCTTCACGGTCGCCAGTTTTCGGGTAGTCTTCCCGACCTCCATGGCAACGACCGTGACCGTGCCCTTGTCCCTATCCCAATCGGCGATGGTCAACGGGATGCGCTCGCCGGTCTCGTCCACTCTGACAACAATAAACTGCCCCGCCTGGGCCTTTCTGGCCACCTCCGGGGCATCGACTTCGAAAAGATGGATTGCAGGGGTGAGGTCTTCCCTGGTAACGATTCGGTACATGCTACCTCCCGGCGTCCCCGGCAGACACAAAATGGAGAAGCTCTCGCGTGGGGAGCCTCTCCATTTGACTGCAGACTTTCATCGCAACTTGCCGGGATCAAGTATACCAGCATTTCGATTGAATGGCTAGCTTAGAGGGCTCGAGTCCTACGAGCCTTGAAAAGGCGGCGATTTCCAGATATACTGGACTAGGTTTGTTGTGCAATTGGCTAGCTCCGTCTTGGGAATTGAGAGGCCAGCTGGGTTGGTGGCACCCTGTAGAGGAGAGCGAAGGGTGCTCTTTAGAAGGTTCGAGAGAGGTTCGGCAGCACGGGCGACAGCGTCGTGACGCGGATCTCTCTTTTTTGTTGCTCGATCACGGCTGGAGGCGTGAACAATGACGTCCAGTACATTGCTGCGAGACGTGAAAGTGAATGAGATCACTCTGACGATTGACGGGCAGAGGGTCAGCGTCGAGGTGGGAACGACTGTCTTGAAGGCAGCCGAGAGTGCAGGCATCTACATACCGGCGCTCTGCAATTACCCCGGTCTGAAGCCGCTCGCCGATGTGGAGCCGGACAGGGCTTGCCAGCTCTGCGTTGTGGAGGTGGAAGGAGTGGGCGAGCCTCAGCTGGCTTGCGTCATCACCGCCGCTGATCAAATGGTGGTGCGGACCGATACCTCTGGACTCCGGGAGATGAGGCGGAACAGCTTGAGGCTCATTCTGTCCAGGCATCCCAGTGCGTGCCTTGACTGTCATCGAAGGGAGCGCTGCTCCCCGTTCGATATTTGCCTGCGCCACGTTGCGGTAACCGAGCGGTGTATCTTGTGTCCCAAGAACGGCCACTGCGATCTCCAGAGGGCGGTCGATCATGTTGGCATGGAGGATCTGCCGGCGTATATCCCGAAGAAGCTGCCTGTCCGGGAAGACAGCCCCTTCTTCATACGGGACAACAACTTGTGCATCCTCTGCGAACGGTGTGTCCGCGTCTGCGAGGAAATCCGTGGGGTCTGCGCTATCGAGTTTGCTTATCCGTGCCACAAAGCCTGTCCTGCCGGGATAGACATTCCGCGGTATCTTCGGCTGATAGCTCTCGGCAGGCCGTCCGCTTCACTGGCTGTGATCAGGGAAAGAGTCCCTTTCCCAGGATCCTTGGGGCGAGTTTGCGTGCATCCCTGCGAGGAGGCCTGCCAACGCGGGCGAGAGGTGGACAAGCCGCTCAGTATTCGGATGATGAAGCGCTTTGCCGCCGATAACGGCGACGACTCATGGAAGGCGAGGGCGAAGAGACTCCCGGACACCGGCAAGAGAGTGGCTGTTGTCGGGGCCGGCCCCGCAGGCCTGTCCGCTGCCTTCTATCTCGCCAAGCAGGGACACAAGGTCACTGTCTTCGAGGCCCTGCCCGAGCCGGGCGGCATGGCTCGGGTCGGCATCCCCGAGTATCGCCTCCCGCGTGACATACTCGGCGGTGAAATCGACGATATCAAGAGCTTCGGCGTGGAAATCAAGTTGAATAGTCGGGTCGAATCGCTCGACTCCGTCTTCGACCAGGGGTACGATTCGATCTTCCTGGGTCTGGGTGCCCATCAAGGGATGCGCCTGGGTGTGGAGGGGGAAGAGACTCAGGGGGTCGTGGAGTCGGCCGATTTCCTGCGCCGCGCCAACCTCGGCGAGAAGATCGACGTAGGCGGGACGGTGGCTGTGATCGGTGGCGGCAACGTGGCCATTGATGCTGCCCGGCTCTCTCTGCGGCTCGGAGCGAAGAAGGTGATGATCATATATCGCCGCACCCGCGCTGAGATGCCGGCCAACCCCGAGGAGATCGATGCGGCACTGGAGGAGGGCATAGAGATCGTTTACCTGGCTGCTCCCTCCAAGGTCACCCGGGAGGGCGACAGGCTGAAGCTTGAGTCAATTCGAATGGAATTGGGCGAACCGGATGCCAGTGGCAGGCGCCGCCCCGTTCCCGTGGATGGCAGCGAATTCGCCACCGAGCTCGATATGCTGATAGCAGCCATTGGGCAGCGCACTGAGGTGCCGGAAAGTTTTAACGTTGAGTTGGGGAGAGGGAATGTCTTGAAGGTGGACGGCGACATGCAGACCAGCCGGCAGGGCGTGTTCAGCGGCGGCGACTGCGTCAGCGGACCGGCCACTTTCATCGAGGCGATAGCAGCGGGCCGAAAGGCTGCCGAGTCCATGGATCGCTACCTTGGCGGCAAAGGAGATATCTCCGAATCACTCGTTGATATTGACGAGGCGACATGCTGGGTGGGGGACAGGCTGCCTGAGGAGAGAATGGCCAAGTTCTCCCATCTTGCAGTGGAGTCGCGCATCAGCAGCTTCGATGAGGTCGAGCTTGATGTGGACAAGGAGATGGCGGCGGCCGAGTCGTTCCGGTGTCTCCAGTGCAACGTCATCGCTCCTCCGGATGAGCTTCTGCTCAAGGAAGCCGACTGCCAGTTCTGCGGCGCGTGCGTAGACGCCTGCCCCGTGGGCGCGTTGACCGAGCGCGGGTCCCGCTGGACCGGGTCACCGGACCGCGTGGTAACGACCATATGTCCATACTGCGGCGTAGGGTGCCAGCTCAAGCTCGAAGTCAAGAACGAGAAGATCATTCGCGTGGTACCTGACGAGATGGGGCCGGCGAACAGGGGCCAGGCTTGCGTGAAGGGCAAGTTCGGCCTGGATTTCGTTGGGGACTCCAATCGGCTGACGTCGCCGCTGATCAAGAAGGATGGCGCATTTGTCGAGGCGACATGGGAGGAGGCGCTGGACCTCGTGGCGACGAAGCTGAGCGCCTGTAAAGGAGACCAGTTCGCCGCCATTTCGTCAGCCAAGTGCACCAATGAGGACAACTACGTCTTCCAGAAGTTCACGAGGGGGGTGATGGGCACAAACAGCATTGACCATTGTGCCCGCCTCTGACACGCGCCCACTGTGGCCGGTCTGGCCACGAGCTTCGGAAGCGGCGCCATGACCAATTCCATTGCTGAGATCGCGGATGCTGCTTGCATCTTTGCCATCGGCACCAATACGACTGAAGACCATCCGGTGATCGCCCTCGAGATCAAGAAGGCCGTGAACAGGGGAGCCAAGCTCATTGTCGCCGACCCGCGCAAGATCGGCCTTTCTGAAAAGGCGGACGTCTGGATGCGTCAACGTCCGGGCACGGATGTAGCCCTTCTCATGGGAATGGCGAAGGTAATAGTGGATGAAGGCCTGCTGGACAGCGCGTTCATCGAAGAACGCTGCGAAGGCTTCATCGAGTTCTTGAATTCGCTGGGCGCTTTTGATCTCGAGAACGTTTCGAAAATCACGGGCGTTCCTGCCGACACGATCACTGAGGCAGCTCGAGAATATGCCAAAGGTCAGCCATCGTCTCTCCTGTACGCCATGGGAATCACCCAACATACTCACGGGACCGACAATGTGCTGGCCATAGCCAACCTCGCCATGCTCACCGGCAATATCGGCAAGCCTTCTTCCGGTGTGAATCCGTTGCGGGGCCAGAACAACGTGCAGGGCGCCTGTGACATGGGGGCGTTGCCCGACGTGTACACAGGATACCAGAAGGTGGCCAACGCCGAGGCCAGAGCCAAATTCGAGGGCGTTTGGGGTTGCACTCTTCCTGCCGAGCCGGGGATGACGCTCACCGACATGTTCCAAGCGATGGACGAGGGCAAGATCAAGGCTGTGTACCTCATTGGCGAGAACCCGGTGCTCAGCGACCCTGACGCCAAACATGTTGAGGAAGCTCTGAAGAAGCTGGAGTTCCTCGTTGTCCAGGACATTTTCCTGACCGAGACCGCTCAGTTCGCCGACGTAGTGTTGCCTGCGGCGAGCTTTGCTGAGAAGGACGGCACGTTTGTCAATACCGAGCGCCGTGTGCAGCGGGTGCGCAAGGCGATCGATCCGGTCGGCGATGCCAGGCCGGACTGGCAGATCGTCTGTGACGTCGCCAGTCGTATGGGCGGAAGGGGCTTCGACTTTGCCGATCCGAAGGACATCATGGAGGAGATCGCTGGCCTGACTCCGTCCTACGGTGGCATATCATTCGAGCGACTGGAGAGCGGCGGCCTGCAGTGGCCCTGCCCCGACAGGGAGCATCCGGGGACGCAGTACCTTCACGGTGAGCAGTTCAGCAGGGGCAAGGGCAAGTTCACCCCCCTGGAATACAAGCCTCCGAGCGAGGAGCCCGACCGGGACTATCCCCTGGTGCTGACCACGGGGCGCAACCTGTATCAGTTCCACACCGGCACAATGACGCGCAAGTCGAAAGGGCTCAACCAGATGATGGGCGAGGAGGAAGTGAGGGTGAATCCTCTCGACGGCGAAGCCCTGGGAATCGCCGAGGGGGACGGAGTCCAGGTTATCTCTCGCCGGGGCAAAGTGACAGCCAAGGCGACGCTGACGGATAACGTGCCGGAGGGCGTGGTCTTCATGACCTTCCACTTCGCGGAAAGCGCGACGAATCTGTTGACGAACCCCGCTGCGGACCCGGTGGCCAAGATCCCCGAACTGAAGGTGTGCGCCGTGAGGCTGGAGAAGATCGCCTCCTGACGATTCGCCACCACAAACACGCCGACTTCGCGCGCCCGTGCCTTCAAGGCACGGGCGTTCTGCTTGTATGCAACCTGCTGCCACTCGACGGAGGTGGGTGGAGCGTAGCGAAACCCACCCTACGTCTCTCTCGCAAACGCTGACAGAGAAGTTGGGGCTTGACAGCCATTAGTCGGGGTCGTAATATGGGCCGAGTGGTCGAGATCGATGGTCTCTAACGGTATGTAAAGGAGAAGCAGTGCATGTATGACCTGGCTTTCACGGACGCACCTATGACTACCTGGGCGCTGCTCCGGCAGACGTGGATCACAGCCAACAAGGTGGCTGAGATCAGGCTCGCCAAGAATGGGCTAACACCGGAACACCTCGCCGTGCTGTGGATTTGCAGGGATCACACCGGTCCCGTGACCACCGCGGAGATCGCTCGCCTTGTCTCTCGAGAGGGTCAATCGATTTCTGGGCTCCTCAACAGGATGGAGAAAGAGGGTTTCGTGAAAAGAATCCCGAAACGCAAGGGGCGCCCGTTTACTGAGATCAAGATGACTGCCAAGGGCGAGGAGATGTGCGGTCCCGCCATAGAAGTGCTGAAGAAGATCATCATGGATTTCGCGCCGGACATGCCGGAAAAGGACCGGGAACAGCTCCACCAAAGCCTCAAGCTCTTGCGGGGGAGAATGCTCGACCGGTTGCATGTAGAGATAGACGAGAACCCGCCGGGACTGCCGCATGGCAAGCCAATTCAGCTCAACTGGTGACGGATCGCGGATTTCCCCTGGCTGAACGAAACAGAGAAAATGTCGAAGTCTTGGCCGCGCGGCAACGGCTTGTCTTGGGGTCTGGGCCCATGGGCTGCCCCCGGGACTCTGCGATACGGTACGCGGATGTCTGTCTGCATCCTGCCAGCCGACACGCTACAGCTACGCAGGTGCGAGCTGTGTGATCAGGGTGGCCCGTTTCTGATTCTGGCTCTGCCCCCTTCAATGACTCCCTGTCCTCGCTTCTTGAATTCCTCGCCACCCAGGCCTTTGCACCAATTCAGGCTCTCGGACTGCTCAAATGCCGTCGCGGCCTCGAAATCCATTCCCATGCCATCGTCCATCACTCGTTTGATCTTGCGTATTACGTGTCTTGGCTGGGCGGCTATCTTCCGGGCGAGGACGATGCACTCCTCCTCAAGTTTCTCGGGCGGCACCACCCTGTTCACGAACCCCAGCTTCTCGGCTTCTGCGGCCGATATGAAATCAGAAGCGAACAGAATCTCCTTTGCCTTCTTCTCTCCAACGATTCTGGGAAGTCTCTGCGTGTTGCCTCCGCCGGGGACTATTCCAACCTGTGCGTGGGTGTCCCGGAAGACAGCATCATCGGAGGCGATCACAATGTCGCAAGCTAGTGCCAGCTCGAAGCCGGCAGTAATGGCGAAGCCGTTGACACCCGCAATCAGAGGGGGGCCAAGTTGCCTGATCAAGGAGAACACATCCCTCATGATATCGTGACGCACAACGAGATTGGCTTTCTCTTTCAGGTCCAGTCCGACGCAGAAAGCGCGGCCTGCTCCTGTCAGTATCACCGCGGCAATACTATCGTCTCCCCGGACATCTTCCAATGCCTGCCTCAGGTCGACGCACAGAGCGGTGTTCAGCGCGTTGAGGGCTTCTGGCCGATTCAGGGTTATCCCGACTATGTCCTCGTATCTTCGCTCGACGACTACGTTCTCGAAAAAGGAGGCCCTTTCCATGTTTCCTGCATCCCTCCCATGCTATGCTTGCGCTACGATCACGGCACGCCACAAGCTCCGACTCTTGGGGTCCCGCGACAAGTGAGGGCACGTAATGCGGATCAGTGTCATTGCCTGCCCTTCGCCGCTGCATGCGCGGCGGCACGTCTGGCAGAGAAGACGCAGTCAGCGATGGCCAGGCCGCTCACGTAGCCCTTGGAGGGTATTCCTATCGCATTCCTGCCGGCCGCGTACAGACCGTTTATGACGGAGCCGTCCTCCCGTTTCACCTCCCCCGATGCCTCGTCCACAACGAGCCCGCCGAGCGAGATGATTGCGCAAGGAGACAACTTGTTGCCCAGTGCGCAGTCTATGGCATAGAAAGGGGGGCTGGCGAGGGGTTGGAGGTGCACGGGCGCTTTGCCCATGGAATCATCATTTCCGCGCTGTGCGGCCTCGTTGTAGGATTCTACGGTGGCACGCAGATTGTCCGTCGGGATGCCACATCTCGATGCCAGCTTGTCTATCGACTTGGCCTTCTTTCGGTTGATGTGGAGATTGGTGAGCGCCATCATGGTTTGAAGCCACGAGGTCTGGCCCCCGCCGATGCTACGTCGCGCCAGCTTCCAGATCTCAGCATCGATAATCAGTTTCGCTTTGCCGCCGTGGTTCTCGGCCATGACCTCGCCGATGCGTGCTCCGTAGAACTGCTCATTGCAGATTCGCTTTCCCTCCGAATCGACCAGTATTCCCTTGACGAGGGCTTCCGGTGGTGTGATGAAGCGCCACGCCGATATGCGGCTCATCAGCCCTGTGGCGCCTCCGACACTCTCGCCAAGCCTGATTCCACTTCCGTCATCGGCTATCGTCCCGAGAGGCGCCCCGGCAGAGTACGCCGGCGCGTATTCCTTCATCGCTTGCCCGTTGAACGCAAAGCCTCCTCCTGCCAGAATCACGCCCTGGCGGGCGCGCACCCTGATGGTAGGTGCTCTCAACTCGAGTGCCCCGAAAAGTGCCCTGAGGGCACGGGTAAATCCGGGCAGAACAATGGCTACAGCGCCCAGCTGATATGCAATGTAGCCCACGAGCCGGTGGATGTGGGCGCGAGGGCCGTACGCTGGAGGAGAGGAGAACTCCAGACCGATCACGTTGCCGTTTTCGTCGGTGACAAGATGTTTGGCTTTGCTGCGATAACGGACCTCCACACCCTTCTTGAGGACCGATTTCTTCAGAGGGGCGAACAGTGCGCCGCCGGTCAGTCCCTTGCCCACGACCCGGTGCCCTCTCGGTGCGGGCGTTGCCTTCGTGCGGTAGGGGAGAATGGACTCGTTTCCGGAATAGTAGAGATAGTACTGGTCAGGGGGGTAGGAAGTCTTGGTGGGGCAGAGGGTGGAGCCGAAGCGGACGCCTTGCGCTTCGAGCCACGAGATGTTGTCACGACTCTGCTCGCAGAAGGCTCTGAGCGTTTCCGTGCTCACCGCGTCTGTCACTTCCATCTCGAGGTAGTTGAACATGTTTTCGGGAGTGTCCTCGAAACCGGCCTCCTTCTGATAGGGAGTTCCTCCTCCGGAGTAGATGACTCCACCGCTCATCCCGGTTGCGCCGCCGCCGTTGAAGCGTTCGACCACAAGCACGCTCGAGCCCCGGTCAACCGCCTCGATAGCCGCACATGCGCCGGCGCCGCCGAATCCAACGACGACCACGTCCACTTCGCAGTCCCACGCTGTTCCGTTGCCTTTCACGGACCGCTTTGAACCGTGCGTTCCATCAGTCATGAATCCTCCCGGTTAATCAGCTGAATTGCGGGCGGAGGCCCCGGCGCTGAGGCCAACGGCAACAGCGCTCTTCAACTCTGCGAGCTTCCCCAGTCAGCGTTCAGAAGCGATCCAGGCGAATCTGCGCGTCTATGCCTCCGTCGATGTAATGAATGCTGCCGTGGATGTAGGAGGCCTGCTGGCTGCACAGAAACGCCACCAGGTTCGCCACTTCATCGGGATCGGCCAGGCGCCCCAACGGTATCTCCATGCTCTGAACCCCGTCTCTGGTGCTTGGGTCCTCGAGGACCCGCTGGAGCAAGGGTGTATCGGTATTCCCCGGCGCTACCCCGTTGAGACGCACGCCCGCCTTGCCCCAGGCAACCACTCTGCGTCGTATCGCCAGACCCAGGGCCAGTTTTGATCCGACGTAGGCGTTTGAAGCCGCCAGAAAGGCATCATCCATCTCATCGATGATTCTCACGGCTGTAGTCTCATCATGGTCCAATAGAGCTCGCACATAGGGCGTCTCGTCCAGCAGCAGCCACTGGGCTGAATTGGAGAGGATGACCACGGCTGCAGGATCACTCCCACGCTGCAGCCGTTCAAAGAGCCCGTCGAGCAAGTCAATCGCTCCGAAGTAGTTGACGGAAGGGATAAGGGAAGGTGGGCGCGCATCAGTTGCAATCCCGGCGCACGCCACAAAGCGATCAATTTCATCGCAACGCCGCTTGACGCCGGAGATCGCGGCCTCCCTGCCGTCCTT
>JAZFSU010000251.1:0-3378 GCA_036446335.1 Dehalococcoidia bacterium
AACTCGCATTTGGTTTGCCCCCTGAACTGGCTCAATTGCCTGGCAAAGAACGATATGTCGAGCAACCCGGAATCGCTCACAGTTGTTGAGACCAAGCCGGTGCTATCCTTCGCAACGCCAACTGCTCGACCGGCCGATCCCCTCTCCCGGTGACTCTACCTCTGAAGATGGCTGCAACGGCCAGCTCTTGTAGCTTCGTTGGTATCCATGCTACGGCCCTTTCGGCAGCGGCCTCGGCCTTCTCCCTCACGCTCGCCGTCCGCCTCACCGCGATCCACACTATCACTGCCAATACCACCGCCACGACAGCGGCCACGAGATACGGGCTTTTCAAGCTGCCGGTGACCAGGGCGTACGCGTTTCCGAAGACAAGACCCAGGCAGATGTAGAAAGAGGTCCACACGATCGCTGATATCGCTGCAGAGGAGAGAAAGGTACGACGGCGGACTTGGAACACACCGGCAGCGACAACGGTCTGATATCTGATTCCGGGTATGAGATACCCGAGCACGATGGCCAGCCGGCCTCGCCTGTGGAACCACGACTCGGCGCGGGCGAGCCTTTCCGGATTGATCCTCATGTACTTGCCGTACTTCTGCAGCAGCGGGCGCCCGCCCCGGCTTGCTGCCAGGTACAGAACCAATGATCCCGCCAACATGCCAACGACCACCGACAGAAGGATCAGGAACAAATTCCCCTGACCCTGTCCCGAGAGATGTGAAGCATACAGAATGAGAGCGAAGTTCGGGAGAGGCAGCGGGACTCCCGCCTCTGAGATGAAGAAGAGTGCGACCAGGGCCAGGTACTCGTAGGCTACAAAGAAGGTGACCACACCCTGGGGCAAACTATCAACTGCGTCCATTGTGATCCTCCCTTCTTTGACTGACCTGGTGTTCTCCGGTGAATTGGTGAGCGTCCTAGCTCACCACAACCGCCAGCTCCCTCTCCCGGGCGGCTGCGAGGTTCTGTGTTCGGTAGCCCCGAGCGGTCTGCCTGTACACTGGTATACCAGCTTTTGGCAGGCACACCCCGCCGTTATCGTGGAAGGGGATAGGCTCCCATTCATCGCAGTTCGCGCAATTGGGGGCCTGCATCCGGCATCCCCGTGGAGCTACCTGGCCGATCAATGTGTTGCTCATCCCTGCTTCCCTCCAGCCTACTGTTTCTCTGGCTATGATTGCTTCTGGTGCGATTCCTGTCGTCTTCATTGCTATTACCTCCACCTGGATTGGCTTCCACTGTATTCAGTGTAGAGGAGTAGCCTCCTGAGCGCGCCCGTCATCCGGGCGGATTGCGGCCTGCACAATCGGTCAGTTGATGACCTGGCCAGGTGACCAGGTAGTTACGCGCGCCCCAGTGTGATGGCCGACTCCGGGCGGTCCACACAATACAAAGGGTCGGCCCCGGTGATCCCGGGGCCGACCATCGCTTTTCCGTTTGAGTTGTCGAAGTGTCTAGTCCAGCATCCCTTTGCCACCTGGATGGAACCCTGTCGGCTCATCCTGGATGAGGACTGGAACCGGAACTGTGGCGAGCTCCTCGAGCACGATGGCGGGTGCCGGTGCAAGAACTGGCCGCCCTGCCGGCGCACCCTTCTTGAGTCCGCCGGTCGCCTCTACTGTCTCCTGGCCGCCCTCACCAATGCTGACGTTGGGCATCCACTCAAGCCACCTTGGCAGGTACCAGTTGTGGCGGCCCAGTATCTTCATGACTGCGGGAACCAGGACGGAGCGGACGATGGTGGCATCCACGAACACTGCCACTGCAAGGCCGAAGCCCATCTGCTGCAGCATGACCAGGTCGCCCAGAGCGAATCCGCCGAAGACGGCGACCATGATCAGGGCAGCGCCCGTGATCAGCCGCCCGGTGGAGCGCAGGCCGAAGGACACTGCCTCAGCATTGTCGCCGGTCTGCTGGAATCGCTCGCGGATGCGGCTCAGCAGGAACACGTGGTAGTCCATGGAGAGACCGAACAGGATCGCGAACAGGAAGAGGGGAAGCCAGCTCTCAATGACGTCCACCTGCTGGAACCCGAAGATGCTGGCCCCGATCCCCTTCTGGAACACGAGCACTATCAGACCGTAGGCAGCTCCCACGGAAAGGAGGTTCATGATGATGGAGGTTGCGGGTATGACCACCGATCGGAAGGCTACGGTCAGCAGAACAAAGCTCAGAGCCAGTACGAAGCCGAATATGATGGGTGTGTACTCGGCAGTGGTTTCATTGAAGTCCAGTGTGCCGGCGGTCCGGCCGGTGACCAGAACCTCGGCCGGTGCATCAGCGAAGGCCGCCGGTATATACTCGGCCCGCAGCTGCGCCACGGCGTCCATTGCCGACGCGGCCAGCGGATCCCCTGCCAGTCTCGCCGACAGAACCGAGAGGTCTGCCTCGGGATGCACCACCAATTCGGATGAAACGAATGCAGGATCGGACGCCATGGCCGGCTAGGGTGCCAGGCTGGGCTGGCCGGCTTCATCTCACCAGCAACAGGTGTCACCCCATGATTTCGGTGAGCTCGCCCGAACTCCTCCTGGCCCCCTTGACCATCGTGCTCAGGAAGGCAGATCTCAGCGGCTCAATGGCCATGGCCGCCTTGAATGGGGGCGATTTCTCCAAGACGTTGACGATCCGCCCCAGCGCCCGGTGGCTGAGCCTTTCCGGGTCATCGAAGAGAAGGTTGGCCAGCTTGCCCCGCTCAATAGCCATGGACACGATGCGGTCGAATGTGGTTTCCGGCGTGAAGACCCTTCGCGGGCGAGGCTTCATGACAATTCCGCCAAACTTGCAGGCCGGGTGGCAGACTCCGCACCCCAGGCACAGGGTGTCGTCACACACTGCCCATCTCCTCTTCTTCCCATCTCGCTCCTCTTCGGCGATCTCGATAGCATCGACGGGGCACGCCGTAGCGCACTTGCCACAACCTTTGCACTTGGAAAGGTCGACCTCCCTGATCCAGTTCGATGATACGATGGCGCTGCGCAAGTCGAACTTCTTGATCGCATTGATCATTCCGCAGCAGCAACCGCAGCAATTGCAGATGTACGTGACGTTCCGTTGCACGTTGTCGCCGGTCTGCGCCAGCCCGGCCTCCTTGCACTCCTCCAGTATCCGCATCGCCTCGCCTATTTCGATAGGCTGAGCGTGACCGCTCCTGGCCATTGACTCGGCAGCGTAGTTCAACGTCAGACACGCTCTCTGTGGTTTATCACACACCTTGTCCAGGTGGCTGGCTTTGTGGCGACACTGGCACGTTCCGACGCTGGCAGCAGTTGCCGACTTGACTATGCTGCTCGCCCGTTCCCAATCCATGAATTCAATATGGTCCCCTTCAGGCAGAGCCTCCTCGTTAACAAGCGAGCGGCCCACCTGTGTCTGTTG
>JAZFSU010000252.1:0-10494 GCA_036446335.1 Dehalococcoidia bacterium
TGCGCCTCGAAACCGACTACGGCAGCCGTCTTCACCTTGGCCAGCATACTCTCAGACTCATCCCTTCCTTGCTTGCGCGTCATTATATCAGGCTGCGACTTGAGGCACAAACACTCAGATGCGACGACGGCCCTGATGCCCGCCACTGTATCCCGAAGCGGCCCCCATGGGACAACCATCGGCCCTGCGCAGCGATGCACGGCCAGGCAGGCAGCTCCCGGTCCGGTGGCAGGCCTGTACGAAATGCAGTATACTCGGTATTGGAGACAGGGCCTCCCCCGAGGCAACAGGGGGCCGTCACCAGGAGACAGATGGTCGACGGGTCAACAATCGACGGCGCCAGTCCTGACATAGCCTACAGCCGCTATTCGAAGGGCGAGTGGGTTGCGGCATCTACGGCCGTCCCCGAAGAGATGGCGCTGACCATCTATGTGGAGAACGAGGAGCTGGTGACCATCCTGTGCACTCCTACCAAGCTGAACTGCCTCGTCCTGGGATTCCTCTACACTGAAGGCATAATCACCGGCAAGAATGACGTGGCAACCATGCGCGTCTGCCAGGACGACTGGCTCGCCGAAGTCAAGCTGAGCCGACCCGGATATACGCCGCCGGCACGGCGCACCATATCCTCAGGCTGCGGCGGCGGGGTCAGCTTCGCGGTTGAGGCACAGAGCGTGCATTCGGATCTGGTGGTCGAGCCTGAAGACGTGCTGCACATGGTGAGGCAGCTGAACGAACGAGCAGAGCTGTATCGACACTCCGGCGGCGTGCACGCTGCGGCCCTCGGCGACTCCAGGGATCTGATCGCGGTTGCCGAGGATATCGGGAGACACAACACCCTGGACAAGATCATGGGAGAGTGTATGCTGACGGGGCAGCCGACCAAGGACAGGCTGCTGATCGCAACCGGCCGTGTCTCGTCCGAGATGCTGACGAAGGCAGCAAAGATGGAGACCCCGATCGTTGTCTCCCGCAGCTCGCCCACCGATGTCTCTATTTCACTTGCCCTGAAGCTGGGCATCACCTTGATTGGCTACGCCCGGGGCGACCGCCTGTCTGTGTACTCTCACGAAGAGCGACTGAAAGGGGTCTCAGGAACGGGATCGGCCGGATAGCGAATAGATAGGGGGGATCAACGATGTTTCAGACGTTCTCATGGCCAGAGGGTCTCGTGATTATGGCGGTGATCCTCATCGTTTTTGGAGTAGGCAAGCTGCCTCAGGTCGGAGGGGCGCTTGGCAAGGGCATCCGGGAGTTCCGCAGAGGAAGGGCCGGGCTGCTGACAGGGCCGGACGAAGAGGAGGAGGAAGAGGAGGAACAGCCCAAGCGCAAGAAGAAGACCGCCAAGAAGAATTCCGACAGCTAGACGAAGTGAGCCAGGTCTGGCGCCGGCTCCGGAGAACCGGCGGGAGGAGATCGCTTTTCCAGGAGAGTGTGGCGCTGACTCTCCTTCTTCGGCTTTGAACCAATCCTCGTCAGGGTGAGACCAAAATGGAATTCTTAGGCATGGGCCCCATGGAGATACTTGTTGTCCTTATCGTGAGCCTGATAGCTGTCGGGCCCGGCAAGCTGCCCGAGTTCGCCAGAAACCTGTCAAAGGGTATTCGCGCCTTGAGGAAAGCGACAACAGATTTGACAAAGGAGTTCACAGACGAACTCAAGGAACTGGAGAACGAGGAGGCCTCGGAACAGGAGCCGACGACGCGCAACGAGGAAGCCGCCAGCATCTTTAAGACAAAGTCCGACCGTGATAGCGACGACGGTTCCCCACGGGGCACCCAGCAGTGAAAAGAGGCGACAAGGAGATGACCTTCATGGGTCATCTCGTCGAGTTACGCACGCGGCTGATCAGAGTCAGCATCGCGCTGGTGGCGGGTGTCATCATCTCTTTCGTATTCCGCGTGCGGATCTTCGACATATTGGTCGACCCGGCTCCCGACTCAATTAGAGATCAGCTCATCATCATCAAGATGACGGGGGGCCTCAGCATCGCCATGAAGCTGTCCCTCGCCGGTGGCTTCATGATCGCCATGCCCGTCCTGGTCCATCAGTTCATCATGTTCGTGTCCCCGGCACTCACCCGCAGGGAGAAGAAGTACGTGTACCTGGCCCTGCCCTGGATAACAGTCATGTTCCTGGGGGGAGTCGCCTTCGCGTACTTCATACTGGTACCGCCGGCAACGAATTTCCTGCTCACGTTCGGGAGCGAGTTTGGCTCGATGGAGCCAACGACCGAAGACTACATCTCGTTGGTGACCAGATACATCGTGGCAGTCGGCCTTGTGTTCGAGATCCCGGTGATCATAACCTTCCTGGCCAGGCTCGGAGTCGTCAAGCCGGAATGGCTTTCGAAGAATCGCCGGTGGGCGATTGTCCTGGCCTTCATTGCTGCGGCCATTATCACTCCTACCTTCGATCCGATCAACCAGGGCATGGTAGCTGTTCCGATGATCCTACTCTACGAACTGAGTATCTGGATGGCCAAGATCGCCTATAAGAAGAGAGCCAAGTCTGAGAAGGACTACCTGTCGGATTAGCCACAAGCCTTCCGGCCAAGCTCCGGGCTGCTCGCTCCTCTCTCCCCAAGGGGAGAGATAGAGTGAGGGGGAGATTGCCGCGTCGCCCCGGCAGGCCGGAGCCTCTTGCGACGACAATTGAAATCACTCGCACATGTGCTAAGATAGTACCCCGAGGGTCAGATGGAAAGCGAGTTTCGAGGCCTGCCCAGCGTGGACAAGCTGATCTCCGACACGAAGATCAGCCAGCTTCGAGAGACGTATCCGCATGACCTTCTCGTGAACCTCATTCGCGAACACCTTGAGCATCAGCGGCTCTCCATCGCACAAGGCAACCCTTGCCCTACCGTGGACGAGATCGCAGCCTCCATTTGTGCCCGCGCCGAGGCCCTCACATTGCCCGGCCTTCGACCAGTCATCAACGCGACCGGGGTCATCATCCATACGAACTTGGGGCGGGCACCGCTCAGCAAAGAAGCGGTTGCCGCCATGGAGTCCATCTCCAGAGGGTACTGCAACCTCGAATTCGACCTCGATAGCGGAACCAGGGGATCCCGCAACACCCATGTCGAAGAAGTCCTCTGCCAGCTCACCGGTGCCGAGGCCGCGCTGGTAGTGAATAACAACGCCTCGGCTGTGTTGCTGGGCCTCACTGCTCTTGCCAGAAGGCGGGAGGTAATAGTGCCCAGAGGTCAGGCCGTTGAGATCGGCGGCAGCTTCCGAATCCCCGAAATACTGAAACAGAGCGGAGCGAAGCTGGTCGAGGTCGGCACCACTAATTGCACATACGCCAAGGACTACGAACAGGAGATCAGGTCGCAAACAGCAGCGCTCCTGCGGGTTCACTCCAGCAACTTCAGGATTATAGGGTTCACACACAGCGCCACCCTCGACGAGCTTGTGGCGCTGGGCAATCAATTTGGAGTTCCCGTATTCGACGATCTGGGTAGTGGCTGTCTGCTGGACGCCACCGGGTTCGGGCTTGGGCCTGAGCCAATGGTGCAGAACAGCATTGCCCTCGGGGCGAGCCTGGCGTTCTTTTCGGGCGACAAGCTCCTCGGGGGCCCTCAAGCCGGGATCGTAGTAGGGAAGAGAGAACTCGTCGAGAAGCTGAAGCGGCATCCGCTGGCTCGAGCGGTGCGCATCGACAAGGCAAGTATGGCTGGCCTGCTGGCAACGCTGATTCCCTATTTGAAGGGCGAAGCTGTGGAAAGCATCCCTGTCTGGCGCATGATCGCCACACCCCTGCAGGCGCTGGAGAGGCGAGCGACTACCTGGACTGAGGCACTCGATGGGTTGGCGCAAGTGATTGACGGAGAGAGCATGGTAGGAGGAGGCAGTCTTCCCGGCGATACGCTGCCCACCAAGCTGGTCGCCATCGGCAAGAAGGCCAAAAGCAAGAAAGACAACGTGGCTCACTCCCTGGCGCGAACGTTGCGCGCCCAGCAACCCCCAATCATAGGACGCATCAGTGAGAATCTCCTGCTGCTCGACCCGCGCTCCGTCCTCCCCGAAGAGGACCAGGAGATGGTCAACGGTCTTCGCAGAGCGCTCGCTGAGATGGACAGCTAACCCCACAGCCAGGTCTGCGCTCTCCATAGTCACGATTCTGGCCATCGAGGAGATCGAATGTTTGTGCTCGGTACCGCCGGCCACGTAGACCACGGGAAGTCCGTGCTCGTACACAGGTTGACAGGCATCGACCCCGACAGGCTGCGAGAGGAAAAGGAGCGGGGCATGACCATCGACCTCGGTTTCGCCTGGCTCGAGTTGCCCAGCGGCCAGGAAGTAGGAATCGTTGACGTGCCGGGTCATGAGCACTTCATCAAGAACATGCTGGCCGGAGTGGGTGAGATCGACCTGGCTCTGCTGATCGTCGCTGCCAACGAGAGTGTGATGCCGCAGACCAGGGAGCACCTGGCCATCATTGACCTGCTTGGCATACAGAGCGGAATCGTTGTCATTACCAAGAGGGACCTGGTGGACGAAGAGTTGCTGAGCTTGGTCACGATGGAGGTCGAGGAGCTGATCGGCCCCACCACGCTGTCCGGGGCTCCCATCATGGCCGTATCTGCGCTGACGGGCGAAGGTCTGCCGGAGCTCGTTTCCACCATCGACAGGCTTCTGGCAACCGTGCAGCCAAGACAGGATACGGGCAGACCAAGGCTGCCAATTGACCGTGTCTTTACTATAGCCGGTGCCGGCACGGTGGTGACCGGCACACTGATCGACGGCACGCTTCGCGTGGGGCAGGAAGTGGAGATCCTGCCATCGGGGTTGAAATCGCGGCTGCGAGGGCTCCAGACCCACAGGGCTCGCATCGACAGTGCCGCCCCCGGGAGCCGTGTCGCAGCCAACCTGACAGGTGTTGCCACGTCACATCTGAAGCGCGGGGATGTGCTCTCAAACCCTGGGTGGCTGGCCCCAACAACAATGGTGACGGCCAGACTGACTCTGCTGTCTTCGGTCCAACGCCCTCTGCGCTACAACACCACGGTCAGCCTGCACTCAGGCACCGGTGAGGTAATGGCGAAGATCCGCCTGCTGGAGAAGGAAGCTCTCGAGCCCGGAGAGAGCGCGTGGGCTCAGCTGATGCTGAATGGCCCCATAGCAGTGGTCAAGGGCGACCGCTTCATAGTCCGCTCGCCCCAGGACACCTTGGGCGGTGGCGAAATAATCGAACCTCATACAAGGCGTCACCGCCGCCATCGACCCGCCATCATCGAAAGTCTGGCGATCAAGGAAAAGGGCACTGCGGAAGATGTATTCCTGGCATCGCTGGATGCAGATCAGCCTAAGGAGAGAAAGAGCCACATCGCTGGATGCGGGCTGCCCGCCAAGGATGCAAAGCTGGCACTCGAAAAACTTCTGGGAGAGAAGAAGATTGTAAGTGTGGGCGCAGGAGATCACTCCCTTCTTTTCACAGCATCCGGCTGGGAGGACATGGTGGATAGGGCTACAGCCATTGTTGGAGACTATCACCGCAGATTCCCGACTCGTCCGGGCATGCCGCGAGGAGAATTGGGCACCAGGCTAAAACTGTCGCCAGCCTCCCTGGCCACCACCCTCCAGAAGATGCTCGATGAGAAGGTTATTATCGAGGAGCGAGCGACAGTTAGCCTTCCCTCTCACCACATTCAACTCACCGGCGATCAACAGGCTAAAGTTGACGCCTTCCTGGGGTCTCTCACCCAGAACCCCTATTCTCCGCCCGGTGATGCCATGCCCGATCCGGACCTGCTCAACCTCATGGTCAAACAGCGACGTGTAGTCAAGGTAAGCGACAGTGTAGTGTTCGCGGCCACTTCATACGATGAAATGGTCAATAGGATTGTCGACCATATCAAGCAGCATGGCAGGGTGACTCTTGCTGAGACACGTGATCTGTTCAACACGAGCCGCAAGTACGCTCAGGCCATCCTGGAGCATCTGGACCAAGAGAAGGTGACCCGCCGCGTGGGCGACGAGCGAGTCCTCGGTTCAGGAAAGCCCGGTGCTGATCAGGCGAAGAGTGCGTGAATCGGCGAGGGGTTCATGCAGATAACACACGAAATATGCCACGAGGATTTGCCAGCAGCCACTTCGCACGCGGCAACAGAACGCTCAAGGCTGTCGGCACTTCAACATCACGTTCCCAGTTGACTCACCCAAATCATTTGCTATCATATCACTGCGACGACGACGCAGGCGGACGGCTCATCGCTGTCGACGAGAGGAGGGCAAGATAATGCAGGAGGCAACAAGTTACGGGCGACACTACTGGTGCGTCAAGATCCCACAGGGCCTGAGCGATGGCACCGCAGTCGATGCCACGCTGATAGATGCCACTGAGATATACCTCTATGCTGACACTTGCACGATTCACCCGACTGGATCATTGGAGTTCAGGCGGGTGGCGAAAGATGAGGACACCGGCGAGCAGGTGAGCCTCATCAACTTCGCCCTTGCTCCCGACGAGTGGATTCTAGTCTACGCCGCCAGTGTGGCAGATCGTAGTGCTCTCGCCGTCGAGGGCTAGCTTCACTCGGCTGGGCTAACCAAGACGAGGCCTCCGGTGTGCCTGCCTCTTACCTGCGCATTCGGAAGAAACTGCTGTGGGTGAATCCCTGCACGATATGTCGCCCGATCTCTTCCAGGGCAGAGGCCAGTCTTTCCTCGCTGAAGTCCTTCAGCGACAGGAAGCAGCCGAGAACACAAGGCCCACTGTGAAAGTCGTAGTAGGTCCCATCATGGGTATGGATCCAATAATAGTATCCGGACGATGAGGCTGTCCCTTCGCCGAGCTCATAGGAGTGATCCAGTTTCGTGCCTGACACCTTCGACTCCGAGACCAACTCCTGCCCGTCCGGCCCGACATACTGCATCCAAATACCCCGCAGCAGCCTTGGCTTGCTCTTATCGAGCACCCACGGCCATGTCTGAACCTCGATGCCCCCAGCTGCCGTCTGCAGACGCCACGCCGCATTTCCCTTACTCCAATGGTCGAGCCTGCATGGCTTCATGATTCCCCGAACTCCACGACTGAACCTCTTGCACACCCTCTCCATTCCGGGGGCCAATTTCCTGACCAGTCTTCTCCTATCGTTCGCCAGGTTCTCGGCGCTCTTCCTGTTATCTCGGACTCGTTGGCGCGCGAGCCGCGCCCTCTCATCGGCCTGGTGCCGGATCTTCTCCAGTGACTCCCGCTGGCTTCTCGCCTCATCCGACGGCTGCCAGAGTCTGCGCAATGTTCCTTGCAGGCCCATCGTGTTGCCTCCCCAACCAACGTCCCTTCCGCGTGAACCGGTCAGAGCCGCTTTTCGCCTCTCGTCGAAGGTAGCAGGCTTGTCTTCCCGGTCCACACCCGGCTGCTGCCATATCCAAAGTCGACTCCGCCGAGAGTGTGTTCCCAGTCCGCATCGAAGCACTCGGTGCCGAAGCAAGCCAAGACCACCCTGACGCAAATGTAACACAGCCGCCATAATGTTGTAATAGCCCTTTGGGTTCTCACCGACGAGAAAATGGTACTGGCGACATTGAGGGAAAGAAGACGCGCCCGATAACCAGGGCACCGTCTTGCCAGCCTAATCCGGCTTGCGAACATCCATCGCAGCACCTATAATACCGCGCAAGGTTGTCGTCACCTGGTCGGGCCATCACTCCCTCAGGAAGTCTCTAATCGCTCTAGGCAGCGGAGAGTCAATGGTCGTAATACTAGTTGTACTGGCCCTGATAGGGTTCACCTGCCTGCTGACCTATCACTATCGCCGATCGCTGATAGCGCGACTGATGGGCCTGCCGCCGCCGGTCCACGGCGCAGCCGTACGGCGGAACATCCCAGTGCCAATGCCGGACGGGGTGCAACTCCTGATCGACCTATACTCCCCACGGGCACAGGGGACCTTCCCAACCATCTTCATCCGAACGCCCTATGGCCGAGGTCGGGAGGCTGGTCTGGCCGGCATGATACTTGGCGATTTCATGCCTCAGCGGTTCGCTGAGCGCGGCTACAACGTCGTGGTCCAGGGCGCACGAGGCCGTTTCGACTCCGGGGGTGAGTTCGACCCTCACATCAATGAGGCGGCGGATGGGCAGGCGACGCTTGAGTGGATCGGCCAACAGCCATGGTTCAGCGGCGAACTTGGCACGTGGGGGCCCAGCTACCTCGGCTATGCGCAATGGGCGATGGCGGCCGGCGCTCCACCCTTTCTGAAGGCGATGGTTCCTGGCATAGCGAGTCCGGAGAATCTCACCGTGACCCACCCGGACGGGGCGTTCGGCCTGGACACGCGGCTACAGTGGATATGTCTGCTTCATACCCAGGCTAGAGGGCACGGGCAACCTCTCCGAAAAAGACTGTCACAAATGATACCGGGCAGAGGGACCGCCAACCTGGAAGCGGCCTTCGCCCACCTGCCCTTGCTGGAGGCCGACATCGTCGCCACAGGAGACATCGTGCCATTCTATCGGGAGTTGCTCCGAAACACGCTGCCCGATCAGCCGTACTGGCGGGCCAGGGATCACAGCACCAGCGTTTCTCAAGTGAGCGTGCCGGTGTGTCTCATCGGGGGCTGGTACGATTACTATCTGCGCGGTGTCTTGGCCACCTACGCCACGCTGAGGGCTTCCGGGCAGTGCCCCCATCTGACGATCGGCCCCTGGTACCACCCGCACCCTGGCGCGATGCGGGCCAACCTGCGAGAAGGGCTTGCATGGTTTGAAGCTCACCTGAAGGGTAATCACGATCGATTGTGCGAAATGCCAGTGCGAGTCTACATCATGGGCGCGCGAGAGTGGCGCGAGTTGCACGAATGGCCACCACCAGCGTCCGAGACGCGCTATTTCCTCCAACCCGACGCAAGGCTGTCCAGGGAGGCTCCGATCGCAAGCTCAGCTCCCGACCAATACCGGTACGACCCGACCGACCCGCCGCCCGCCGTGGGCGGGGCCCGCTTTGCCCGATCACAGGCTGGAGCCAAAGACAACCGATCGCTGGAAGCCAGGCCCGACGTTCTCTGCTACACTACGCCTCCCCTGGCAAGTGACGTTGAGGTCATCGGTCCGGTGCGTCTCGAGCTTTTCGTCCGGTCCAGCCTTGCGCATACCGATTTCTTCGGCCGGCTGTGCGACGTTAGGCCGGACGGACGCTCAACCAATGTCTGCGATGGCCTATTCCGTATCGAGCCAGGCAATGGAGAACAGCAACCCGACGGCAGCCTGCGCATCGACGTGGACATGTGGGCCACAGCGTACCGCTTCGGGCGAGGACACCGCCTGCGCCTGCAGGTGTCGTCCGGAGCCCACCCTCGCTGGAGCCGCAACTTGGGAACAGGTGAGCCGATCGCCACCGGGACGCGCATGAATGTAGCCGAGCAGGCAGTCTATCATGATGAGGCACACCCGTCGGCGCTGGTATTGCCGATGACAGATGGGTGACCGGTTGCCGAAAGCCCGGGCAAGACCCGTTTGCCCTTGAGCAACTGGGGCCGGTGGTGGTTGGGCCGGGTGGGGGATCACTCCTGTGGGGAACGGTGGCGAGATGTGTCAGCCGTCCCTCGTATGCTCTGTTCGAGCAGCTCCCGCGAGATCACTGTGCCCAGATCCTGCAGATGCGGGCAGTCGTGGGGCATGGACTCCTTGACCCCATATGCCATAAGCCCGAAGTTGCACAGCCTGCGCCTGTCGTCTCCGGAGATGTACCGAAGGTTCCACTGGCAGTTCTCCCTGTCACAAAGGAGGAACCGCTTGCCGTCGATCTCTACGGTGTCCATCGAGCATCTTTCTCCACGGCCGTCACTTCATCTTGCGCCGCCCTGCACGTGTACGTATAATACCACAAGAGAGCCCGGAAACAAGAAAAGAGCCCCGTGTCAACCGAGGCTCTTGCCGGGAATCATCCCGGGGGAGTCCATCCTCCCTGTCGCGATTACTTTAGTACGATTGCGACTCCACGTCAATGGTACGAACGTACTATGCGATGTGGGATATGGTAGGTGGATTGACTCTCGACAACCAGTACTTTCGTTCTGTCTCAGCACTGTGCCGGAGGTCGATAGCCGGGCTGACCGGCAAAAGGCTCCCGAGGATGTTCACCTTTTTCAGCGGTTTCTTCCTCATGATCTTCTTCACCCCCATGTTCAAGTCCGTGACCATGGCAAACAACCGATTCCCTAAAGAGTATTGGGCAGTCGCATCCTATCGATCGATCCCGTCCAGCTTGCGGATTTCGGCAGAGATAGATGCTATAATACCACGACATGCTTGGCTAAGAGCGGAGCAGCAGGCAGCATTCGTACGAGGAGGTGTTCACATGGAGAAGGTTCCGACGACTCAGTACTTCTGGATATCCAGGTTGGCCGGCTTTGCGGGCATAGTGTGCATAGTCATAGCGGTGGTGACTGCGGTGGTGGACCACGTGCTCATGGCCATGCCACGAACATATGTCCAGATAGCCATCGCGGCTTTCCTGTTCGCCATCTGGGCTGTGCTGTATGAACTG
>JAZFSU010000253.1:0-9495 GCA_036446335.1 Dehalococcoidia bacterium
GGCACCGGACTTGGCCAGATAGGCCGCCAGCGCCACGCCGTTTGGTCCGCCTCCCACGATTACAAAATCGTACCTTTCGTCCTTGCGCATTCGTTCCTCCCTTGTGCGGTACCTTATCTATTGAATGGCTCGTGCAGTCGCTACGAGAGCCGTCCTCGCCGCATCCAGCCGGGGAACACACAGGCAAACCCGTCTGTGTGGGTGCATGCTGAACGACTTTGTGTTGCAGAGGCCGGGCCTTGTCAGTCGATTCATTTGAGCAGCGACTCTTGGCCTTGTCCGGTTCAACCCGGCCCCGAGCCGGACTCGGGAACGCAAAACCGCCGTCGTGTGACAGCACGCGTCGCAGGTCGAAACCTCAAGGTGTTGTCTATACTACCGGCTTGGGAAGGGTTGTCAAGAAGGGGCTCCCTACTATTGTGGTAGGTGCTGGCACGGTCGGGCGTACCAAGGCAACCCCATATCGCATGGTGATGCCCTGCATGAGAAGGCTGCTTCCAGCTCTAGCTGGAATCAGCCTTGGAGCGCCTCGGGGCTTGAGACGGCTGGCTCAGTCGAGGTATGTCTTCGTGAACTTCTCCATCTCCGGCGTGGGCTTCCACCACTTGGTGGCACCCAGGTCCTCGGCAACCTTGTTGGCGGCGAGGTAACCGGGGCCCCCGAGCACGAGCCCTCCGGGATAGGTGGATGCACCGCACAAGTAGAGGCCCTGGATGGGGGTGCTGTGATCGGAGCAATCCTGATTGGGTCGGAAACACCCCAGCTGCACAGGCATGTAGTCGCCGTGTTTTATCGAGCCTCGGCGCATGTTGGGCAGACGGATCTCAATGTCGACCGGGGTCTCCTGTACGGCCATGATGATGTTGTCGGGGTTGATGTTGGGTGCAGCCTTCTGCCATTTGGCAAGGATGGCCTTCTGGAGTTCGGGGCCGCGCTTGTCCCAGCCACCCTCGATGTCGTATGGGGCGTGTATCTGGAAGAAGGAGACATGCTTGCCTGGCTTGCGAACCAGGTGGGAATCGAGGGCGCTCTCGCAGGTAGCATGTCCGCCCAAAGCCTTGTCGTCTATCTTGCCTGCCACGACGTTGTCCCAATGGGCGAGGAGCTGGTCTGTGCCCTCAAAGCCGATTATGGTCATGAAGGACTCGTCCACCCACGGCTCGCCGCAGGCGTAGTGGGGAGCCTCGTCAGATGCGATGTGCACAGTGTTGAAGCTCCACTTGTCATACTTCCAGCGCTGGACGGAATCCTTGAGGTCTGCGGGCACCTTTTCCGGGCTGAGCAGATCGAGGAAGGTGGTATGCGGGTCGAGACTGGATATCACGACGTCGCTGTTGAGCGTACGGCCTTCCCCGAGCTCGACCCCGGAGACGGACCCGTTTTGCATGATGATCCTGGTGACGTCGGAGGACTCCAGAATCGTGCCGCCAGCCCTGATGATCTCGCGTGCCAGGGCGCCTGCCAGCTTGTGCGAGCCGCCGTGCAGGTAGCTCTTGTTCATCCCGCGGTCCAAGAGCAGTGGGACGAAGAACCCTATTCCCGTCTCACGCGGGTCGAGCCCCCACATGCAGCTGACATACAAAAGAAGGGCCCTAATGCGGTCGTTTTCGAAATTGTTCTTTATGATGTCCAGCGGGCTCTGCTCGACGAGCTCCAGCATCTCTCTGCCGATGTCAGTGCGCTGCATCGCAACGCTCATGTCCAGTGGGGACAGTGCCGGAATGTAGGTCGCCGGGGCCACGATCTCCTTCACAATGCGGCGCCATGTTCTCATCAGCTTGCCGAAGGCGACTGCGTCCTTATCGGAGTACTTGTGGAAGGAATCCGCGGTGTCCTCGAGCATGCGTGTGAGCAGCAGGGAAGCGCCGTCCTCGAATACCATGGCAGTCTGGAGGTTGGGCTTGATCCAGACCAGGCCGTGGCGGTCGAGCTGGAAGTCCTTGACCACGGGCATGTAGTCGACCATCAGGTGATAGATGGCGTGTATATTGGAGTAGTATCCCGGGAAGAGGATCTCCTCGGTAGCGAGGCCGCCGCCGATTTCGTAGCGGCGCTCAACCACGACGACCCTGAGGCCGGCTCTTGCGAGGTAGGCTCCAGTTATCAGGCCATTCGGACCGCCCCCGATGATAACAGCATCCCAGTCGCTCTCAGCGGGGAACTCAGAGAAGAAGCACTGGGGGTGCGGCTGGCCGACCAGTTCTCTCTTTTGCATGTCTATCCTCCTTGCTGGCCTCAGCGAGTTGCCACCGATTCTGGGCGCTGCGGTATTGCCGATGTCTTGCCCTCTTCAGGAATGTACCACGGAGAGGCGTACCACCAGTCACCCGGCTCCGCGATGCCATCCTCAATGAGGATGTGCATCAGGTTGTAGCCGACGGCCATCAGGCACAGACCTCCGGGGTGGGCTGACGATTGATGGGAAAGGTAGAGCCCGTCGATCGGAGTGCGGAAGCGGGCAAGCTCCGGCAGCGGGCGTTCGTTCCACCACTGGTCCCTGTCACAGCGGAGCCCGTACCACGAGCCGCCCAGCATCCCGGTGTTGCGGAACTCCTGCTCCCACGGAGTGTCCGAGAACATCTGGACAAGGTTGTCCGAATCGAGGTTGTCGACCACCTGGCTGAGCGCGACTCGCATGTACTCGTCCCACTTGGCCTTGTCCTCCATGGCCTCGATGCCTTCCACGTTGTACTGTGGCGTCGGGACCAGCATGAACAAAGGCCCGTTGATGTGGTAGCCGGGGCGCGTACTCTGGGGATGGCACTCAGCGTAGGTCTCGGCGGAAACCATGCCGAACATCGCTCTCTCCGGCGGGATCCGGAGGTTGCGCTGGTACCCCATCACCTCAGTCACGTGTTCGTGATACAGCTCTCGTGAGTCCATGGGGTAGAACGGCCCCGTGAAAGACCCGTAGTCCTCATATTTGTAGTCGGCCCTCTGGAACTTGGGACGTACGTGAAGCCGTTCACGAGTGAGGAAATGCGCCATGTAGAGGCTTCCACCTTTGAGGCTGAGGTCCTTGATCCTCTGCATGAAGCCGTTGTCCAGGTGCCGCGGGCCGACCATGTCGAGGAAGGTCGGCTTGATATGAACGGCGCTGATCACAGCCTTGTCCGCCCAAATCTTCTTCGCTCCCTGGGTGGCATTGTCCCTCAATCGTACCCCGACAGCGCGCCCGTGCTCGATAATGATCTCCTCTACGGGGCAGCACGTCCGCACGACTGCGCCGTGGGCAATGGCGCAGCGCAGGAGGGCGTGATAGTAGCCGTGGATGTTGCCTCGCGGGGCGACAGGCATGGCCACGGCAGGCGGCATGACGGTGGCCACGCTGCACAGGGCCGGAATGGCTCCCCCCTCCATGTGGCCGTGAGCTCCTGACACCAGGGCTATGTAAGCCTGGTTCACCTTGAACGGCTCGGTCTCCACGTACTCGTCCAGGAGGTCGAACATAGTCCACTCGAGCAGTTCTTTGGTCCACATGTCCGGCTGGTGCTGCTTGTACACCTGCATGAAGGGGATAGTGTCTTCGTTCAACTCAACATTGGGGGGATGCGGCGGACACCAGAAGGTGGCACGCAGCAGATCCTTGAAGAACGGGGGATCGGTCAGCAAGCCGGTGATCTTGGCATAACCCATCTTGTCGGCATCGGTGACCTTCGACTGGCCATCAGTGGTGAGCATGTACCTGTCAGTGTCAAACGCGACATGTGCACCCGCCTTCCAGTCCATCCGGAAACCGTACTTCCACATCTCCAACTGGTCCCAGCCCGGAGCCGAGCCTCCATAGTTGGCGATGGCGTGGGGCTGGACGCGCACACCGGCGATGGGCTCGCAGGTCTCCTGCGCCCCGCCGCACTCAGGCCTCTCCTCCAACATGCATACGCTCAAGCCGCACTTGGACAGATATGCGGCGGTCGTCGTGCCGTTGTGACCTGCGCCAATGATTATTACGTCGTACCGTTCTTCCTTGCTCATGGATTCCTCCTCTGCCGGACCTTATGGTTGCGTCGGTGTGTGGTGGCGTCCGCGACAAATGCAGGTTCAAGGGGTACCGAAAAGTATAAACCATAGGTCGCTGCTGAGTATCGGGCCACCCCCATATTGGTCTATGGTGCCAGCATGGTGTGGATTGGAATCGGGCGGGCACGCGTACGCCAGCCGGTCAATGTCGTGCCTCAAAGAGGTGCCTTTCGCATGTCCACGTGCAGCAAGAGGCCCTCACGGGAATTCAAACAGGACCTTCACGCTCTTCGTCGTTCGCTTGTCCACGCAGGTTCTGATGGCGTCCTTGTATTGCGACACAGGGAATTTGTGGGTGATGAGGGGTTTCACGTCAATGGACCCCTCGGCCAGTAGCTCGAGATAGGCCTCGAAGCTGTGCATTGTCTTCCCCCGAAAGACCTCCGCTCCACCTGCCATGGAACCCACAAGCGAGATCTCCCGGAACCAGATGGGGGACCACTCAAACCTCTTGGGGGTCTCGGCGCCGATTACGACGACCTTCCCTTTTGCATCGGCGAGGCGAAGGCCCGTCTCGATGGTGTCCGCAGATCCGACGCAGTCGTAGACAACCGAAACGCCGCCCATCAGGATGGGCTTGCCGCGATAGGGTTTGTAGACCTTGCCTCCGGTGATCTTGGCCATGTCCTGGAAGATCGAGGCCCCTGGACTCAGTACCTCATGTGCCCCGAAGCGGTCAGCGAGTTTCTTCTGGAAACCATGTTTCGCGACGGCGATGACGCGGACTTCGGGGTACAGAGTCTTCAGTGCAATCACTGCGGACAGGCCCAGCGTCCCGCAACTGTAGACAAGGGCCGTTTCGCCCGCGCGGGGAGGGTTCTGAAGTATGCTGCGCAGGGATACGCCGAAAGGGTCCGCCAGGGCTGCTTCTTCGAAACTCACCCCGTCCGGTATCCTCAGACATTGCTTTTCGTGGGCCACCAGGAATGGAGCGAACCCGCCGCTCAGATTCTTAGTCGATGCGATCATGAGTCCGGGAGGGAGGTTCCCCTCCGCGAAGTTGTGGCAAAGAGCAACGTTCCCCTGTTGACACTGCGGGCAGACGGGGTCAATCCCTCTGGTGACACAGGACAGCATTGCGTTGAGCACGATTCTATCGCCCTGGCGCAAGTCTCTCACAGCGGGTCCGGTTTCCTCTATGGTCCCCACGGCCTCGTGGCCCAGGCCCATAGGGAAGCTTATGAACGGGATCGTGGGGTTGTCCAGACCGCCCCGCAGGAATATGGCGTGGAGGTCACTGGCGCAGATTCCGCAGTAGGCCGTACGGATCTTTACCCAGTCGTCGCCGGGCAGTTGCGGGTCCGGGCATTCACGGTAGCTGAGAGCCGAGAACCTGTCGTAGTAGGCTCCCGCGGAGAGCTTGCTGAAGACCTTGCTGTATGCGAACCGAACCGGCTTGAAATCGAAGAACAGTGCTTTCACGGTGTCCTCCTCGTTCTTCTGGCTTCGCGGTCGCCACAAGCGTTCACTGAGGTTCGATCTTTGGGCAATCTTGGAGCCTGGGCCTCTAAATGTCAACCTTTGCAGATCGAATGGGCATGCCAGGCTCGGGTTATGACCATCGGTATTGACAGTCGCATCGCCAGTTGGTAGAATTCGCAAACCGAGTCGGCGCTGGCGAAGGTGAGATGATTTCGCGTGGAAACATGGCATGCAGCTGGCTGGGGGAGGAGGAACCTACGATGGCTTTGATTAGCGGGGCTGAGGCTCTGGTGAGATGCCTGATTGAGGAAGGCGTGAAATATGTGTTCGGTGTGCCCGGCGACCAGTGCAACCCGATTACCGATGCCATCTTCCGCCTGGGGGGCGATAATGGGATGAAGTTCGTGACAGCCCGTCACGAGGAGGCTGCAGCCCACATGGCTGACGCCTGGGCCCGCGTAACGGGCGAGCCCGGTGTGTGCCTGGGCACGGGTTGGCCCGGGTGTGGCCAATCTGGTTCCCGGTGGTCTACACGGCCTGGGCCGACTCGGTCCCGATCGTTGTGCTGGGGGCGCAGAACCAGACTTGGCGCAGCTATCCGGAGCACGGCTCGATGCAGTCGCTGGAACAAATCCCGCTCATGACGCCGATCACGAAATGGCGGGCTATGGTGAACGACGTGAGGCGGATGCCCCATCTCGTTCAGCATGCGTTCCGCTCGGCCACATCCGGCCGCCCGGCTCCGGTGTATCTGGACCTGCCTTCCAACGTACTGTGCGACAAAGTGGAGACGGATGAGCACCCCATCCTGCCTCCGCAGCGCTATCGAGCCACGACGCCCCCGGTTGCCGATGCCAGGCTGATCGATCAGGCGGCGGAAATGCTGGTCAAGGCGGAGTTGCCGCTGATTCACACCGGCGGCGGAGTCCTGAGGGGCGGAGCCTGGGCGGAGACGGTCGAACTCGCGGAATATCTGTCGGCGGCGGTGACCACGAGTCTTGGAAACCGTGGCGCAATACCTGAGGACCATCGCCTGTGCTTTATCCCCGGTACGGCGCTGGGTGCAATGGAGATTCAGCCCAGGGCAGACGTCGTACTGCTTGTTGGCTGTCGCCTTGGCGACCTCGATTTCTGGGGGAAGCCGCCGATATGGGGCGAGCCGAATGCGCAGCGGTTTGTACAAGTGGACATAGAGCCCGAGAACATCGGGCTTAACCGGCCTGTTGACCTCGCTCTCGTGGGCGATGCGAAGAGCACGCTGCGGGCGATATTGGATTCAGTCAAGGCCCGAACCGGGCCGAAGCAGGAGAATCCGCTGCTGGAGACTGCGCGAACAGCGCAGGACAACTGGCTGAAAGGTTGGGAAGAAGGTGCCCAGTCCGATGCTGCGCCCATCCATCCTCTCCGGCTCATGCGCGAAGTGCGCGAGTTCTTCCCCCGCGAGGCCATCTGCGCCGTGGACGGCGGGACAACGAACGTGTGGGCCTTCTACCTCAACCGCACATATGAACCCCGCACGTTCCTGGCGGCCGCGGACTCGGGACACCTGGGATCAGGCGTGCCCTACGCCTTGGGGGCGAAGCTGGCCCGTCCGGATGTTCCGGTCTACTGCATCACCGGAGACGGCTCTTTCGGATTCAATGCCATGGAGATGGAAACGGCTAAGCGTGAGAACGCTCCAATCGTGGTTGTTATCGCCAACGACTGCTGCTGGGGGATGATCAAAGGCGGTCAGAAGCTGGTCTACAAGGGGCGCTACTGCGGAGTAGACTTTACTGACGCGCGCTATGATAAGCTGGCCGAGGCTTTGGGATGCTACGGCGAGCGGGTCACGGAACCCGCGGAGATACGTCCGGCCCTGCAGCGAGCCGTCGACTCCGGTCTGCCGGCAGTGCTTGATGTGATGGTCGATACTGACATTCATCTAGTGCCGCCCGACCTGGCAATGCTTGACTCCATTTGGATGGAAGGGGTCGACGTACAGGGCTGCGTCTGAATTCAAGCTCAGATCTGTCAGGTACCGGAATCATGAAGGCTCTGCAATTCTCCGTCTCTGTCCCGCAATATGCGATATTGAAGGCCCTGGGGAGCGTCTCCCGACGGTTCTATTATGCTTCCCCTCTTGCCACACTACGGCTCGTTGATGTCCCGGAACCGGCGTTGCCATCGCGCGACTGGGTGAAGATTCGCACGCTCTTGTGCGGATTCTGCGGCAGCGACCTCAATCTGATTCTGCTGAGGGATTCGCCGACAGCCACGCCTTTCACTTCCTTTCCCTGCACCATCGGTCACGAGATATGTGGCGAGATTACGGAGGTTGGAGGCGGCGTCACCGGTCTGCAGACCGGTGACGCGGTCACTGTTGCCCCTCCTTTGAGTTGCTCCACCAGGGGGATTGAGGATGAGTGCTATAGCTGTCGGATGGGGAGGCCGGGCAATTGCGAGAACTTCGCCGAAGGCAGGCTCGCTCCGGGCATGATCATCGGGCTATGCAGGGACGTGGGTGGGGGCTTCGCGCCGTATCTCGTGGCGCACCAAAGCCAGGTCTTCAAGCTGCCTCACGGAGTGTCCTACAAAGAGGGCATCATGATCGAGCCTCTGGCAGTGACACTTCAGGCAGTGCTGGATAACAGGCCGGAGGAAGGTGATTTCAGGTGCTTGTCGTCGGCGGCGGTGTGATAGGCAACCTGCTTGTTCAGGCGATGCGTGCTCTCGACATCGGCTGTTCCATCGCGGTATCGGAGCCCTCTTCCTTCCATGCACAGCTCGCAGTCAAAGCGGGCGCGGACCACCTGATCACGGATGGAGCAGTAGTGTCTCACGCGGGGCGCATCACCGGTTCGAAGGCTTACAAGCCGATGCTGGGGGGAAAGATCGCGATGGGGGGATTCAACAAGATCTTTGACACGGTAGGCAGCACTGGGACAATTGATGCCAGCCTGAGGGCGCTGAGGTCCGGAGGTGTGCTGAGCCTCGTGGGGATCAGCAAGGATGTCATGACCGACCTCACGCCTCTATGGTTGAAGCTCCAGACTATAAAGGGGGTCTTCTGCTACGGTTATACGGAGATGGACGGCGAGCTAAAGCACGTCTTCGAGCTTGCCATCGATCTGGCAGAGCGGAAGAAGGTTGAACTCGAATCTATGATCACTCACACGTTTGCTCTCGATGACTACAAGAGCATGATCGGTGTCAATCTGAACAAGGGAAAGCACAGAGCAGTGAAGACCGCGGTCACCTTTGTCCATGGCTCATGAGGCCGTCCCTTGATGGCGCCAGCCTGGCGCTTCCTCCCTGGTCGCGGCTGTGATTGCGTGCTACAGGCCTTCGATGGTAGAATAGCGCCAATTCGCAGGGTCGATGCGGGCCTGGGCAGTGGAGAGACTAAGTCGAACAGAACAGGAGGTGTCACCTTGAATTTGAAGGATACATGCGCCATCGCCGGGGTAGGGCTCACCAAACTCGCGAGGAGTACCCCCGGTGTCACGACTCCCGGTACGTCGAGTGGCGACGCGGTCCCCTGGAGTTCCGAGGGGAGGCGGTCACGACCCGCCAGGAGTTCGTCGTGGACAGCGAGGTCGAATCCCTCAAGCGAGCCGGTTTCTACGCGCAGGTTTCGCGACGCATGGGCTCGTGGGAGCCGGTCATCCGATGGGGCCAGCTCTCGGACGGCACCGTCGCCGGTGAGGCGACCATCGACGGGCACTACGAACTCGCGGTTGGGCTGAACTTTTGGCTCGAACCCACGATTCCCGTGAAGGTCGCCTGGGAATTCCATCAGGACCGGGACGATCGCGTCTACGTCCAGTGGGCCTACGGATTTTAGAGTGGAGAAACGAAAAATGAAGAATAGAGCACTCGGCTTGATTGCAACCCTGTTCGTGCTGGTGCCGGCCGCGGTCGGTGCCCAACAGGACCCCCTGGCCATCGCGGAAGGCGCGCAGGTGTACGCTAACAACTGCACCCGCTGCCACCAGGCCCGACCGGGGTCCGAGCGGACCGACCTGGAGTGGATCGCGATCGTCGCACACATGCGGGCGAGGGCGAACTTCA
>JAZFSU010000254.1:0-3152 GCA_036446335.1 Dehalococcoidia bacterium
TCGCAGCTCGGTCTGCAGAATGTGGCCCGGGTCCTGCACTATTTGGTCGAACAGCCGCGCCGCCTCTGCCACGTCATCCGGATGGATCAACCCAAAGAGAGCGGCGTCGGTCATCTCCTCGGGCTTGTATCCCGACACCCGCTCGAGGGAAGCGCCTTCGTAGCGGATAGTACCATCACTCGCCAGAACTGCGATGCCGTCCGACGAATTCTCCCCAAGTGCCTGATAGTATTTCTCTCTGCGTTCCAGCGCATCTTCGGCACTCCTGCGCTGGTTGACCAGGACCTGCGCATAAACACTGCCTCCCACGAAGAGAAGGGATGCCAGCGCGGGCTCCCAAATTTCACTTGGATCCATAAAGAACAGTTGACCGACAAAACTCGTTTCATGGTGCAACAGGGACTCTGCGGCAGCATGAATAACCCAGAACAGGACGGCGGCCACCAGGCCAAGGACAGTCAGCCTGCCGGACATGAGACGGCGAAGTTCGCTGGTATCTCTCATATTGCGTGGCCTGCATTCAGATGGTTGCTGATCGGCAACCACGATTGAACACTACCACGCCCGGACGCGGCGACACAATAGTCCTTTCCGGTCACCACGGATAGAGAAATGGTACTGCGTGACATACCATGCTTCCATCTCAGCAGCGGAAACCCGGTATCCAAGAAGCGATCTTATCGCCGGTTGCACCATGCCTGGGGCAGAGGCTCAACGATCGCAGGGGGAGGCGTTGCTAGCCAGGTCCTGTGGAGAACAGGGAGGAACTGCGGCGACTACGTCCTGCCCGATCAGAGGTTGCGCCCTTGCTTGAACCAATCCTGGAGCATCTGCACTGTGGGATAGAAATACCCTTTGCCTTCCAACCATTGCCTGTAGGTATAGCAATCGTCTTCGACCCAGCAGAAGGGCACTGGAGCCTCGTCCGACACTGTCCAGGCAAGGAAGAGCGGCCTGGTAGCATATGAGCCATCAGACTTCTTCCAATAGTCCCAAGTGTATGGCTCGGATGAACCATAGGGGAACTTCACAGGAACCTCAACTGCCGCGGTAACTGTCCATTTCCAGTACCCCCCCTCCCACTCCGGGTAGTCGTGCCACGACACGCTCACATTGATGGCATCGCGCAGGTCTGTTCGGAAGTGCGATACGGCAATCGGATCGGGGCTGCAATCCTCCGTTTGCACACAATACGATATGCGTCCCTCGAGATACTGGAGTACCAGTTCCTGAACGTCTTCCGCAGTATGAAGAATCTCGGGCCTTCCGCCCTCCGACGCGTCGGGTGACTCGCCGCCTTGCGTTGGACTTGCCGGGTCTGTGCTGCTAGCGGCCAGATTGGAGTAAGCCGAACGTCCGGCATCGTTGTAGGCTCTGACCCTGTAGTAGTACGCCATGCCACTGTCAACCCCGATATCGGAGTACGTGGTCACCTCAGCTCCCACAGTGGCAATTTGCTCGAAGCTTGCCGTGGAATACCTGCTGCGCTCTATCTCGAACACAAGTTCGTTGCTGGAATTATCCTGCCATCTCAGTGCTATCCGGCGGCGCGACTCCGCTGTAGCTGCCAGGTCACTTGGAGCATCGGGGCCACCAGCATGCTCCGTGGGTGATTGCGCCAGTGCTCCTTCCGCCCCGGAAGTCCCTCCGTCGGAGTCAGTGCCACAGCCAGCAGCGGCCGCCAGAAGAAACGTGAGCAGAAGCACGGCCAATATTGAAACCCCAATCCCCGTTCTCACTTCGTGCTCTCTTCCCGGCTCTCCACCATGGCAGGCAGGTGCAATCTCGACTTCCCGTGGTATTATATCACCGTTTCTCACAAGACGTGTGCAATCCGGGCCGCCGCTGCCGGGCAGCTTCCGATTCGGGGACGGCGTCATCGATTGCCATGAGCAAGCCGGGCAGGCATATCGACGGCATGGCGGGTTTCGCCCCCTCGCACCAATGCCGACCGCATACAGCGCCACACTCCCACCTGGTGTCTCCATCGTATGCGTCCTGCCCTCCTTTGATACGTGACAGTACTTTCTCTCTCGCCATCCCACTCCACCGGCAGGCGAAAATACTGTCAGGTCCGGTACGATGGTTATATTGATAATGCCCCCCCCATGCCCAATACTCAATTAAGTAACCCGGTCTTGGGCTACCTATCATCATGTGGACTGTTCCTGCTTGAAGCAACATGGAGGAGATGCAGAATATGAAGAGTTCAATGAAGACTTCGATTATAGCAAAGATAGCAGGCGTCATCAGCCTTGGCATCATAATTGCACTGGTGACGGGTGCTTGCACGAGCAACTCAAGCAGCTCCCCGACGCCCTCCGCCGCAGCCAGGTCAACCGCGACGCCACGTCCGACGCCAATGCACATTCCCACGGCAACTCCGGCGCCCGAATCGCCGCCTGCGATCACCGGCGTCCCTATCCTGCCTGATCTGGACGGCGATGTCGGTGATCTGACCCAGGTGGTCCTCTATGATCTCGCCTGGAACGAAGTCGCCGTCGACAGGGACAGCGATCCCGCATATCGGTTTGATGTTGACCGGGGCAGCAGTTACATTCTTGTAGCCGACTACAGCAGGGGTCCGGCTCTGGCGGCCGTTACCCCCAGCGTTACCGGCCTCCTGGAGCAGGACATCACAATCGATTCCGAAGTTGCCATGAGCCTCATCATTGCTACCGAGCAGGCCTTCGAGGATTTCCTCCCAGGCAGCCTTTCAAGGCCTCTGGACGACCTGGTGGCCGATGCCAACCAGGCTGTGGCCGATCTGAACGCATTCTACGATGACCGCAACACCAACCGCGACGCAGACCGTATGGCGGATGCAATCCACGCCTTGACCATGGACCACCTCAATCGCTCAGCATTGATCTACACCGATGACATCAACGAGGATATGATACGCTCGTACGGCGGCGGGCTCCAGGGGATACGGGCACTCGAGCAGATGGTCAACGATCCGTTGCCGCCACTCAATCCTCACTTCGTGTTCACACGTTACAATTCCAGAAACGAAGTGGACTTCGGCATGTCCGATCTCGAAACCACTCGCTGGGACTTCATGGGTGCCGAAGGCATGACCCCGCATATCACAACCGGCGGCGACAAAGTCGTCTACGGGGGACCGACTGGCACGCAGATAGCCTCGATAG
>JAZFSU010000255.1:0-3520 GCA_036446335.1 Dehalococcoidia bacterium
CACACTTCTCTCCGCAGCCTGAAGCACCGCCTCAATCCACTCTCGCGACGGGTAAACTGCCATTCTCTAACCTCCTGTCCCAGGCTTCACACCTGCAAACATGCAACCGTGCTGCTCGACCAGGCACGCATTCCGGCGTGCAGGCCGAGGTTGACCACTTTGATACACCATTCACTGTGATTTGTCAACGAATGCGGCACGGCCTTCGATCCGTGGGGGCCCATTCAAAGAGCACTCAGTTCAGGTGACGATCCACCAGGGGTCGCTGTGCGTTGCCCGAAATGTGGTCCCTCCCGTTCCATTTCAGCCAGCCCGGACGCCTCGCGAGCCGCCAACTGTTGCGATACACAGTCTGCGAGGTTATTATATCTACCACGTCAGAAGGCACCATACGGGGGCGTGAAGCTCTGAACTTAACGCCCCGGAGAAGGAGGCCGACCGTGCAAGCGCCGAAGTCAAGTCATATATCGGCACCGGTGGCTGCTTCCGGGAATCGACGATGGGAAAGAGTCTCGGCCGTCTTATTGGTGGCAGCGCTCATGGGGGCAGCAGTCCTCGGTGGAGCTGCCTGCGGCAGGGCAGAGGAAGACCCGACGCCGATGTCCTCGCCCAACCTGACCGCGCGGGAGATCATAAGCAGCTCAGCACAGGCAATGGAGTCAGTCGATTCTTTCCGCCTCGTACTCTCGCACGATGGAGGTGGCACACCTGCCGCCCTGGGACTGGAGGTGACGGAGATCGCGTGTGACGTCCTCAGGCCCGACAGGCTCAGTGGCACGATCGAAGCAATGCTGATGGGCTCTTTCGTCCGATTGCAGCTGGTGACCGTGGGGGCCACCTCGTATATGACTAACCCTTTCAACGACGAGTGGGAGCAGGTCTCGACCAAATTCGACGCCTCAGGGTTGTTCGACCCCGACAGCAGCTTTGCCGCCATGCTTGGTGGCATGACCAACCCGACACGAGTGAACGATGAGAAAGTGGACGGCGTGGACAGCTACCACATTGAGGGGAAGATAGCGTCGAAGGATCTGTACCCAATCGTCCTGCTGCTAAGGCTCACCCCCGCCGAAGGGGTGGACGATGACATGGAAATCTGGATCGGCATGGATGACCTCCTTCTGCGCCGGGTAAGAATCAAGGGCCAGATAACGGCTGACGAGAAGCCGGGCATAGTCAGGACGATGTCACTATCCAAGTTCGGCCAGGAAGTTGAGATTGAGCTCCCTGACTAGAGTCCGCGCCGAAATTGATGTGGCTGCAATGAAAAAGGACTGATGCTGCGATCAGCCTCCGGACGAAGCACTTCCTCATTTGTTGTCCTGGCCGTGATCTGCACGGGCGTCTTCATCGCCGCACTTGACCAGACAGTGATCTACGGCGCTTTGCCCGACATTATGCTGGACATGCGCATCAGCGTGTTCCAGCTGGATCGGGCGGCATGGATTGTCATCGGCTACCTCCTCGGCTATACAGTCGCAATGCCGCTTATGGGCCGGATCTCCGACGTCTATGGTCACGGCCGGATATACATCGCCTCAGCGGCGCTGTTCATGCTGGGCTCCGTGTTCGTGGCCCTCTCCTCAAGCCTCGAATGGCTGGTGGCCGCCAGGGTCTTCCAGGCGATCGGGGGAGGGGCCATGGTGCCCATAGCGATGGCAATCGTGGGAGACATCTTCCCGCGGGGTGGCAGGGCCGTTGCCCTGGGGATGATCGGCGGCGTGGTGGAGGCTGGAGCCGCGCTCGGGCCGGTGTACGGTGCACTGTTTGCCCACTATCCCGGTCTCGACTGGCGCTGGATCTTCTGGATCAACCTGCCGATCGGCGCAGTCGTCATCCTGCTCGTATATTTCCTGGTGGGGCCTGGCCATCGGGCTCCGGGAAAGATCGACTACCTGGGAGGCTTTCTGCTGGCAGCCAGCCTCGCGTTTCTAAGCTTGGCACTGTGCCACAAGTGGGGAATCCCCGGTTCCGTGGCCTACACGTTGCGTTTTATGGTCGCCGCTGTCATCTTCGCCGGCCTCTTCATATTCCGGCAGCGCAGAGCACCCGAGCCGTTGATCCGGTTCTCCATGTTCAGGAACGGCACGTTCTCGAGCGCCAACGCTACCAACCTCTTCGTCGGCGCTGCGCTCATCATTGCCCTGGTCAATATTCCCCTTCTGAGCGAGACCGTGATGGAACGCTCGGCATTGGACGGAGGCCTGAGGTTGCTGCGGCTCACGGTCATGATCTCCTTTGGCGCTGTTGCCGGTGGATTCCTGTGCCGGCATCTCGGGTATCGCCTGCCCACGATGGCGGGGCTCGTCCTCAGCGCCGTCGGGTTTTTCTGGATGAGTCGCTGGCCTCTCGATGTGGCTGACCCCGGCATGACCCTGCACTTGATGGTCACTGGGCTTGGATTCGGCCTGGTCATCGCGCCGCTGGCTGCGGCCGCTATCGACTCGGTCGGAGAGGACCAGAGAGGAGTCGCCTCGTCATTGGCGACAATGATGCGGATGATAGGGATGATACTGGGCCTCTCTGCATTGACCGCATGGGGCATGGGGAGCTTCCACAGCATGACGACTGGCATGTCGCTCTCGGACCTGACGAACTACCCGGAGGAGCTGGTCGACTCGGTTCTGGCCTTGTTCCAGGATTTCTTCCTGGCCTCGGTCGGGATCTGCCTGGCCGGAGTGCTTCCCGCACTGTGGTTGCGAAGGAAGAGGCATATCTGAGCTGTGGCAGCGCCGTGATGCGGCGATGGCTAGTCTCGAAGCGGACGAGCAGGCCGCCGAGCGCATGCTCGGGGTAGCGACACCATGCTGAGAAACGATCGAGTGCGGCGGCTAGTGCTAAAGAAGGCGCAGTCACGATATGTCTGGCTGCAACATTTGACCCGGAGGAGGATGAGCGATGGTCTACGGAGCGGCAGCGGTTATTGTGTACAGCCTGGGGGTTATCTGCTTTGCTCGAATCATGAACAAGGCGGGCTTTGGCGGCTGGGGTTTTCTGGCCCTGCTCCCCCCCCTGATTCCGGCCCTCATCATCGTGCTCGCGTTCTGGGAGTGGCCGATCAGCAAATGGCCCGACATTCGCACGCCTTCGTGAGAGGGGTCGATCTCCCGGCGACCGGTGTTCGATGCCGCTCGGCTGTCACGATGGGCCCCTGACTCAGCCGAACGAGAGACCAGGGCCCGCTGTATTCAAAGTCGCACACGGTCGCGGCTCGCAGTCCCACAGCAAGCGACAACCGGTGGAGAGGAGGACAGACAAGATGTCTTGGCAACAAACGCTGATTGACCTGTTCCGCGAAGCCCCTATATCGAAGCTGTTTGGCATGACCCTCTCGTATGACGGGCTCGGGGTTGCCCGCATTGATCTCCCGTATAATCCAGACCTGGATCACGCGATGAAGGGCGTACACGGGGGCGTGCTGGCCACCCTGCTGGACAGTGCAGGCTGGTTCGCCACAGCGGCCCTGAATGAAGGGATCTGGGTTACCACCAGCGAGTTCAAGATACACTTGCTGAATCCG
>JAZFSU010000256.1:0-6094 GCA_036446335.1 Dehalococcoidia bacterium
TCCGGTGGTGCCGATGAACACTGTTTGACTGGACTCTCTCGGACAGAGGTTTATGCATCTGAAGCACTGTTCGCACGCCCCTCCCCACTTGGGCTTGCCATTCGCCATGCGGATGTTCTCCACAGGACAGGTCCTGGCACAAATCGCGCAGGAGTTGCATTTGTCATCGACGTAGAACAAGTAGTGCATGTAGTTCATCCCGTACAGAAAGAACGGATTGATTAGCCCGAGCAGCCTCGATACCCAATGGGATTTCTTTATATAGGGCTCCCCGGCCATGAGCCTGTCGGCAAACTCACGGACCGCTTTTTCCCCGGCTTCCAGTATCGGCCCTGCCCTTTCCGGGCTGGGAGCGGGCAGCCCCGCAATCCAGTTGTTGGGCATGGACACCGCATCTCCGCCGACTACCCTGTATCCCCTTCTCTCCAAGATCTTCTTCCCTTGCCCCAGACATTTGCCCTCTGTGGGCGGAATCCTGTATTCCTCACTTCCTATCGAGACCAGAATGAAGGCCTCTTTGTCCATTCCGGGAGGGAGGGCCTTCATGAACCTCGTCACAACACGAGGAATGCCGAAGGCATGAACGGGAAATACGAAGCCATGGCCGGAATAGTCGCTATGCTCCTCAGCCAAGACATTCTCCTCAATGTTCTTGACCCTCACCGTGAGCCCTGCTTCCTCGAAGCGTGCGCAAACCACCTCGGCCAGCCTTCTGGAGTTCCCCGTGCCGCTGAAGTAGTAGAGCAATAGTTTGCGTTCCACGCACCCTCCTGTATCAAGGCCCCTGCATGCGACTGAGCACCCTTGCCGTTCTCAACCCTCCAACCTCGCCAGCGCCTCCTGCGTCTTCCGCAGACAGTAGTCCATGCCCATGCCCATGTCCTTGAACTCGGTCTCGGCCTTCCATAGTCTCTTCGGATCACCTATTCTAGTCGACACGAGGTTTGCCGTCAAAGGCAGATCCACTCCTGAGAGCAACGGCAGGGACCGGATAGACAACTCCGAACGTTGGGTTTGAGCTGGGGGGGGGGATCCAGGCCTACCCCAAAAGCCCCACGTCACGAATCCGGGCCCGCGCAGATAGGAAATGCTCCGGCCCCCCCCTTGCTCAACGCATCGATTCCCCAGTCCGGAGCCGACTGGGGCTTGACAACTGTGATGAGGCATGGTAAAGTCCGTAGTCCGTAGTAGTTGCACATATATCCGGACTGTAGACCTCGGATACGTTCACCGATCGAGTATTCTCAGTCCACAAGTCCACAGGACATGCCAATGGCGCCCCGGTGTTGCGTTACAAAATGCGGGAGGTAGCTCAGATGGAGACAGGCCAGATGATGGAGCAGTGGAAGATGATCGGCACACTCGAGCGATTTGCCGAGACGTCCAGGCAGTATTCCTTGCAGGACCAGGACATCCAGACTAGAGCCTACATGGCGGGTAAAGCGGACGGACTGGCTCTGGCCAGCGGTCTGCTCAGGACCATCAACAAAAACGGGCATTCTGAAAGAGGTCATATTGACCGAAACGTCCACGACCGATACCTTTCTTCCTGGCAAAAACGTTGAAGTGCGGAGGGATGCCGGTAGTCAACCAAAACGAGGGCGTTCCTCGAAGATGACGGCCACAACGCCTGGGCGACACCTGTAGTGCAAGACACGTTTCTGGAAACGCCGCGACAACAAAGCCATGTAGTGCGTCACGCAATCCTCGGAGGAGCCAGCCAAAAACCTCGATCTTGCGCTGGTTTGTCAGTGCCTCACCCTGGTGGTACAATCTGTCCATGCGTATACGCGCCTTCGAATTGCATGAACCTGTGCCTGAACTGAGAGAGCCTCACGCTCTGGCTACCCTCAGACCTTGGGTCGACGTGAGTAACGTTGGCACTATGACCCTGGCCTCCCTGGAGTCCCACTTTGACGCACAGGAGCTGGCCAAACTGGCGAGGCCGGGCAACTTCCTCGACTTCACCCGATATCGTCCCACGATGTACCTTAAGGAGGGTATCCGCGAGGTGCACATCCCCAACACTACCATCACGTATGCCAGGCCGGAAAGGGCCCATGATTTCCTGTTTCTGCACCTCCTGGAGCCACACATGCTGGCCGAGGTCTATGTCGAGTCGATCCTTCAGGTTCTGAAGAGTTTCGGTGTCAAAAGATATTGCCTCATCGGCGCAATGTATGACATGGTCCCCTATACGAGGCCGCTGCTGGTCACCGGCGCAGCAAGCAATCCGGCGCTCCAGAGCGAGCTGGAACGGGCAAATGTAGTCTCCAGCGATTATCAGGGACCCACCACAATTGCCTATCTCGTATCCCAGAGAGCGCCCGAAATGGGCATAGAAACCCTCAGCCTCATCGTGCACCTGCCACAGTATCTCACTATGGAGAATGACTACAGGGGCGAGAAGAGGCTGCTGGAGGTACTCTCCCAACTGTACGATCTTCCTCTGGCCGACGTCGACGCTGAGAAAGCGAGTGAGCAGCACGACCAGGTCCGCCGAATTGCGGAGCAGTGGATAGAGCAGGAGCCGAGATACGGAGCCATTCTGAGCCAACTGGAAGCCCACTACGACTCGCGTGTTGAGCAGGGGAAAGTAGAATCCAGACTGTCGCCGGAACTGGAGAAACTTCTCCAGGATTTGCAGCGGCGATTCAGCGAGGGCTCCTAGGAGGTTGCAGCGTCCATGGCAGCGATGCCTTCTAGCGCCTCGCACAGTCTTCGAAGGTAGCTCTTCGGGCACTGGCAATGGGGAGGAGCGGGGGGGTGATGCCCGGAGAGGCCTGTTCAGTCCAGCAATCCCTTGACCCAGCAGTCAGCAAGTATGCGGAACTCTCGCGTCCCTCTTGAGACTTTTCCGCTTCCTTCATCCATTCGGCCCTAACGAAAGGAACTCTCAAGGTTGTATTCTGCTCTCTTGAGAGTTCTCAAAAGGAATCCTGGATTACTGGCGCGGACATCCGGATTGCCTAATTCAGGCAAGATCATTCCTCCCCTCCCTCAACTCGCATATTATACCCGTCAGCTCTCACCAGGGCAGGTCACGAAGAAGGAATGGGCCAAGCTGCTACACCCTGTTCGTCAGTATCTGCAAGGCACGTCGAGCAAGTAGTGTCCGTCCAGGAACTGTCCTCCGCCTTCTTGATGAGTCCGTTCACTTCCAATTCCACCACCGCTTCGTTGAACTGCCGGATGTGCCGTTCATCCGACAGCGTCAAGAAATCCGTAATGTCAGCCGCTGACACGGGGTCACCCGCCATCATGAACAGGTAGGCTACGCCCTGGACTGGGCTTCTCGCCAAGCCGCCGAGAATGCCGTACTGGGCGCCTTCATCTTTTTCCACTATCTCATACGTCTTCGCAGTCATTTTCTCTAACCTCCCCATACGATTGCACGGGAGTTGCCCTATCCAAGTATATAACGATCGAAGCGCCAAAATGTTACGGTTGAGTGCTCCATGCCTCAGGACGGGCTCAGCTCCGGTTCCTGGAGTCGTGCCAGACAGCTGTCCCAAGGACCAAGTCAATGCCGCCTGACTGATTGCCTGAGAGCGTCACGCTGACTCCACATCCGGTGGACAGCAAAGAGACCACTACTAAATTACTATGGGCCAGGGTACGAAATCCCCATTGTCACGGAGCGCGGACTTCATCACAATTAGGCAAGAGAGCCATCGGGAGGATGTGAAGTCGTGGGAAAGAACAAAGAGCTCTGGGGTCGAACGTTCAGCATAGTCAAGCACGGTCTTGATGAGAATGAAGTATCCGCCTATGTCGAGAGCTTGGGGGGGCCCGGCGCTGACATGGACCAAAAACTCGAACACTTGGAATCCCGTCTGAGTGACATGACCAAACTGCAGAATGAGCTACACAATAAGCTGAGCCCTCTGGAATCTCTCGCGAAGCTTGCCGAGAGGTCTGGCGACGATGAGAACTTGGGGCAGCTGGACTCGCTCGTCGGCAGCTTGACCAACAGACTGCAAGACCTCGTGACCAAGCTCGACAATTCTGACGGCGCAGCGAGTTTCCCGGCGCTCATGGCAACCGGAGTTGACAATGAGAAAGTGCAACACCTGAACTCACTGATAAGACTCGCGGAGAGCAAAGTCATCGACGCTGACAAACTGGCGGAGGCCCTAATAGATGAGGCAGCGGAGAAAGCGGAAGCGGAAGGGGAGCAAATTATCGCCGAGGCCAGGGAAAAGGCCGCTGCGGAGGAAGAGAGGATTGTGGCCGCAGCTGGGGAAAGAGCAGAAGAAATCAAAGCCTCCGCAGAGGCCAGCGCACAAGATATTCTGGCAGCGGCAAGAGGGGTGGCAGAGGAAGAGGCAAATGCCACCAAGCAAGAGGCCGAGCGAATGCTGTCAAGAAGCAAGCAGATGCTTGACGGCCAGATAACGGACCTGTTCAATCAGGCCCAAGAGAGACTGCAGACAATTGGAGGGGATCCAGAGGGTATCGTCCAGCCAGATGACGCGGCTTCATAGCGAAGCCGTTGCTGGGCAACGTGCACGTGTCCCCCAGACGCATAATCGATGGGCCTTAGGCTTGAATCTCATCGGGCCCGCCAGCCCAGACCGCTGCTCTTGACCGCCTCATCACTCGGGTCACTTCGCGGGCAACGTTAGTGCGAAATCAACACCCTCTTGAATCCACCCTTTGAGAACGTCCTCTGATTCATACCCTTCCGATCCCACCATGACCCACCCCTTCATCGGTCGCCCCGTGATATCAAAGTGCGTGGTGTGTTGCCTCGCCAGCGCCTCCTGATACTTTTGCGGGCCAACGCGGACTATGAGCTTGTCCTTGTGGACACCGCAAGCCATGTTGCCCTGCACCAGATAGCAGACGCCGCCGAACATCTTCTTCCAAACGAGTCCAGGGGGTTGCAGCTCAAATAGCGCGTCTTGAATTCGCCGTGCCAACTCTTGATCGTAAGCCATAGAACCCTCCTATCATCTCCCCGCCGGAAGTTCAACCAGACCGGGAGGAAGGGCAATCGGGAAATCGCTTGACCGTATGGCCTTGCGCCATTCCCCACTCGTCTTGGCTTCCCTGACTTTGGCCAGCCCTGCCTCCGTCATACGTCCAGCCTTGATCAGCCTATCCTCGGACGTCATGCGTCGAAGTACTTGAATGTACACTCCACGGTTCGGCCGTTCCTTGACGTTCATCGTGCCTCGGAGTGATTTTAGCACACCCTGCCATGCTGCCGCACACACCACTACCCGACCTGTCTTTGCCACAAGCCACCAGATCTGCGGGTGACACCCAGGAAGCGTGTCCCGATTGCGGCCCTGTACCGCCCGACTTGGCGGAGCAATTCGCTTGAGACAAAAGTCACATACACAACAAAGACGACGACTAGAATCGGTGCATGTGGCACTTATCAAATCTCCAGTCGCGAATTGGGTCGCTTTGTCAGACTGGGACGTTGCCTGGAGGTGCATCAAACGGGCCGTCCAAATTGAGCGTTTTCTTGTGTTTCGTGGGCTTACCTAGTGACTTCTTAGCTTTCTTATGCTAAAATCGTGCATCCCGTCGCCGGTACCGGTTAGCAGCGCGCTGCGGCCCGGAGCCCCCAGCCAGAAAACATGCGTCGTCACTATAGGCAATCGGCTTCGCGAAGCCTCAAGCTGCACAGAGCATTCTCTCAGAAGCAACAGTCGTGACGTGGCGGACGAGGAGCAAGACCATTGTCATTGCAGCGCGACTTCCCATAGACAGTTCACAGGCATTGCGAGCACGGAGAATGCTCGGACTGCCCGGCCAAGCGGGCACCAAGGAGCGCGGCATGACAGTCGAGCCTATCGACGAGCTGTGTGTCAACACGATCCGTTTGTTGGCAATCGACGCTGTCCAGAAAGCCAACTCCGGCCACCCTGGGACGCCGATGGGCGCCGCGCCTATGGCCTACGTGCTTTGGGACCGGTTTCTCAAGCACAACCCCAGTGACCCACAATGGCCGAACCGCGACCGGTTCATTCTATCTCCTGGACATGCTTCGGCACTGCTTTACGCGCTACTGCACCTCACCGGGTATGACCTGTCGCTGGACGAGATCAAGTCTTTCCGGCAGTGGGGAAGCCGGACG
>JAZFSU010000257.1:0-3250 GCA_036446335.1 Dehalococcoidia bacterium
TGTTGCCGGTGCCCTTGAACTCTTCGTATATAACCTCGTCCATCCTGCTGCCTGTGTCAATCAGGCAGGTGGCAATCACGGTCAGACTTCCGCCTTCCTCGATGTTCCGCGCGGAGCCGAAGAACCGTTTCGGGGGGTAAAGGGCGCCAGGATCCACGCCTCCGGAAAGCGTGCGTCCGCTTGATGGCATCTCGAGGTTGTAGGCGCGCGTGAGCCGTGTAATGCTGTCAAGAAGTATGACCACGTCTTTTCTCATTTCCACCAGCCTCTTGGCTCTCTCCAAGGCTACCTCAGCGACCCTGATGTGCTCCTCTACGGGCTCATCAAAGGTGGATGCAATCACCTCGGCCTGGAGGACGGATTTTCTCCAGTCAGTCACCTCCTCCGGGCGCTCACCGATGAGGCATATCATGAGATGCACATCGTCGTAGTTGGTGGCAATGCCGTGGGCTATGTGCTTCAGCAGTACGGTCTTCCCCGCCTTGGGAGGAGAGACGATCATCCCTCTCTGGCCACGTCCTATGGGAGATACGAGGTTCATCAGCCGGGTCGATAGTTGTGTGGCGGTTGTCTCGAGGTTGAGGATCTCATTGGGGAAGATGGGCGTCTGCCGATCGAAGGCGACCCGGACCTTTGCAACTTCAGGATCGATGTTGTTTACGGTCTCGACGCGCAGCAGGCTGTGATACTTCTCACCGTCCTTGGGTAGTCTCACCTGCCCGTTCACTACGTCGCCTGTGCGCAGCGAAAAGCGGCGGATCTGGGACTGGGACACATATATGTCGCTGGTTTCGGGGCGAAGGCTGTTCTCGCGCAAGAAGCCGTAGCCATCGTTCATGATCTCCAGAATGCCACCTCGGAAGGAGTATCCTTGTTGCTCGGCGTTCGCCTGAAGCAATCGTATTACGATCTCCTCCTTCTTCAGAGTAGTCACTCCGGTGATTCCGAGTTCCTTGGCCGATACGAGGAGTTCATCTTTGGTCTTGGTCTCCAATTCGACGATGTTCATGGCCGCACTCCGTCATTAAATTCTAGACTTCGGCTGATTAGAGAAAGCCCAGCATGATGTAGTGGTCTGTGGGTTGCCGGTCTACGCTTTCTGGACGTTTCGCCAGTCCTCTGCGAAGCGAGATATCCCGATATCAGTCAGTGGGTGCCGGATCATTTGCATCAGCACATTGTAAGGTACTGTCGCAATGTGCGCTCCCGCCTCGGCAGCGGCGATGGTATGAAGCGGATGCCGTATGCTGGCGGCGATCACTTGAGTCGGGAGCTTGTATCGATCGAACGCCCCGACTATGTCGGCGACAATCTTCATTCCGTCATGGCCAATGTCGTCAAGCCTGCCCACAAACGGGCTTATGTACGTCGCCCCTGCTGCAGCGCCCAGCAATGCCTGGTTGAGGGAAAAACACAGGGTCAAGTTGCTCCTTATTCCCTCCTTGCTCAGGACCGATATGGCCTCCAGCCCGCCGGCTGACATCGGAATCTTGACGACAACATTGGGAGACCACGAGGAGACATCTCTTGCCTCCTGAATCATGGGCCCTGGTTCCAGACTAAGGACTTCGGCGCTGATAGGCCCATCGATTATGGAGGAGATCTCCTGGATGACCGCCTTCATATCTGCTTGCTTTTCTTTGGCAACTAGGGAGGGATTGGTGGTGACACCACTCACTACACCCAGTCTTGCAGCTTCGCGGATTTCGCTGATGTTGGCGGTGTCCAGGAAGATTCGCATTCAGCCCCCACGAATATAGCACATGTCCATGGTTTTGTCCATAGACTTAAGAGAGCAGCTTGCTGGCTACACTTCGTTCCAATGGCAATGGCTGCTGATCGCCTACTCTCAGGGTATGCGTGGCCACGCCAATGAAATCACGAAAGAGGGGATGCGGGCGGTTGGGGCGGGACGCAAATTCGGGATGAAACTGAGTTCCCAGCATCCACGGGTGGCTGGCCAGTTCGACAATCTCCACCAGTCTGCCGTCGGGCGATACCCCGCTGGCACTGAGCCCAGCCTGGCTCAGAGCCTCGCGGAACTCGTTGTTGAATTCGAAACGATGGCGATGGCGTTCGTTGACCATTGAAACGCCGTAAGCAGCAGCGGCCCGTGTGTTCGGTTCCAGTCGGCACGGATAGAGACCCAGGCGCATGGTTCCACCCTTCTCCTCAAGGTCCCGCTGCTCCGGAAGAAGGTCGATCACCGCATGTGGGGTATCAGGATCGAATTCCCTGGAGTTCGCCCTCGTCGACTGGAGCACCTGGCGTGCATAGTCGATGACCATTATGTGCATTCCCAGGCAAAGGCCCAAATAGGGGACGCTGTTCTCTCGCGCATAGCGGGCCGCCTTGATCTTCCCTTCGGTGCCTCTAGCCCCAAAGCCTCCGGGCACCACAATTCCGTTTGCTGTTCGCAGCAGAATCTCGGCGCCGGTCTCTTCCAGCTCCTCTGATTCGATCCAGACAATGTCAACTTCGCGATCGTGATAGAGGGCCGCGTGGCGAAGGGCTTCCTTGACGGACAAATATGCGTCCTGGAGCTTCACGTACTTGCCGACGAGCGCGATGGATACGGTTTCCTTTTGTCTCTTCATCCTTACCACGAGATCGCGCCAGTCGCTGAGGTCTTGCTCTGCGGTTGGCAGCCGAAGCCGCTCCACGATGATTTTTCCCAGCCCGGCCTCGTCCAAGGCAAGCGGCACCTCGCAAATGGTTGGCAAAGTAGGGAGGGGGACGACGGCACGTTTCTCGACGTCACAGAACAGAGAGATCTTCTCCTTTATTTCATCCGTAACGGGATGATCGCTGCGGCACACAATGACGTCGGGCTGGATACCGATAGAGCGCAACTCCTTGACACTGTGCTGCGTGGGCTTGGTCTTGAGCTCGCCCGTGGAAGAAATGTGGGGGAGAAGCGTGACGTGAATGTATAGGACGTTGTCCCGTCCCACATCGTTGCGCATCTGGCGTATTGCTTCCAGGAAGGGTTGTCCCTCGATGTCACCCACGGTGCCCCCAACCTCGACGATTACAACCTCCGCCCCGTTGAGATCGGCCACTTCGCGGATTCGTTTCTTGATTTCCGTGGTGACGTGAGGTACGACCTGTATGGTACCTCCGAGGAAATCGCCGCGCCTCTCCTTCGCTATGACGGCGCTGTATATCTGACCTGTGGTGACACTGGACTCGGAGGAAAGGCTGATGTCAATGAAGCGCTCATAGTGCCCGAGGTCGAGGTCGGTCTCAG
>JAZFSU010000258.1:0-7515 GCA_036446335.1 Dehalococcoidia bacterium
AACACGTGCCCTTCCTGCTCCAGAGCTTCGTACTCGTCAGGATCGATCTCTGCCCCGTCGATCTCGGCAACCTGGTACTCCAGCAGTTCGCGCCGTCGTCCACTGCTCCTGTCGGTCAGCGCGCTTAGCTCCCTGGCTGTATCACGCAGCTCCCGCACTTTTCTCCCCAAGAGACTTCGGCTCGCAAGCAGGCCCCCGTAGCTGTCGAGAAGATCAAGCTGCCGCTGCGGGTTCAGCAATGAAATGTGGTCCCTCTGACTGTGAACGTCCACGAGGAGCTGCCCCAACTCTTGAAGCAAAGACACCGGAACTGCCCGCCCGTTGACTCTGGCGATGCTTCTGCCATGCTCCCGAATCTCTCGAAACAAGATCACGCTACCATCTCCGTCGAGCTCGACGCCAGTCTCCTTAAGTGACTCCATCAGTCTGCTATCATCCGGCGACAGCCAGAAAACTCCCTCGATCACGGCTGCAGGCTCTCCACTGCGAACCAGCGCCGCGTTGGCCCTTCCTCCTGTCAGGAGGCATAATGCATCCACCAGAAGCGACTTGCCGGCACCCTCCTCCCCGCTCAAGATCGTCAGCCCCTCATTGAATTCCACACGCAGCTCCTCGATTACCGCGAGATTCTTGATATAGAGTTCAACCAGCATGCCTAGCCTCCTCACTCTCTCATTAGTACATATGTTCTCTAGGACATATGTACCAGAAGCGGCGGCGTTTGTCAAGTGCTACAGTGAGACCCCAAAACTGCGATTGGCTACAATCATCAGAATCATGGGTGTCATTGCGAGCAGAGCGAAGCAATCTCGTTATGGTCTTTCGGAGATTGCTTCGTCGCCAGCGCTCCTCGCAATGACATAGGGATGCAGCATCACCAACTTCGCTTTCAATCGCTATTCTTGGGGTGAGAGCATCTGTCATCGTCTTTCCATCCACCCTCTCGCCCCTATTATGCTTTAGGAGCGAAGCGACCGTGAGTGGCAGGGTGTGAAGGATGGTGAAAATATGACTAGCACGGATCATTGATCGGGGGTTTGAAATAGCCATGACTCACCAAACACACAGAAGGGACGCAGGCGCATAGCCCTCACTACGACGCTAGCCTTTGTGCTGAGAAACCACAAGGCCGAACAGGAAGCCTTGGCAGGGACAGAAGGCGTAATCTCAGCAGCGTTTGGAAACTTCAAGGCTGGATACCGCATCCTCGACCACACGGGGGGGATGACCGTCCAGCGTCTGGTCGAGCTTTAGGCTAAAGCTGGCCTCATTGGTTTTAAGGTTCATAAGCGGGTCGGCGGATATTGCATCCGGCCAGCCAACAAGGCCACCGTCCTGCTGACTGAACACGCATAGTGGAGGCATAGCAAGGTAAACGGGGAGAGTGGCCGTGTAGCCACTCTGCTCTCCTTGGTTATACTTATACCTGGGAACTGGCGGCTACTTGGCTGCTTCCTCAACGTCCTGCCAGGGACTTTATCGGCTACCAAAGCAACGTCCCACTAGTATAGTGCTTCCTAAATATCGTTACTCGGCCAATGACACTGGCTCTAAACTCTTCATCCAGATGACTACGGCGCTACCCATTCTTTCAAAGGTTCGACGAACCAACGAAGTGTTGGAGACACTAGCAGTGTGTTGGCGCAAAAATGCGCTTCTGACTAGAGGGCTGGCGCCTACCAGCGTGCCCGCGGTTGCGCAGGCTGTCGAGGTCCGCACAGACGTTGAGGTCAGAAAAGCGCTTGTCTACATGGAGAAATCATGCTAACCTAGGCTGGCCTATCTCGTCATGAAGCACGCTGACCGAAGCAGCCCCACGGCTGGACCGACCGGGGCACGGTTGTGCCGAAGCTAATGACATCGGACCATGATTGAGGCACAAAGGAGGAGGACCCATGTCAGCAACAGGTGAACTGGTTGCGGACGATGTCGACGGATACAGGCTGCTGCTCAAGCTTTGGCACAGAGAGATCGTCGTGGCGAGGTTGGAGTTCCTGGGCCTGCTCAGCGCAACGGTCATCCTCGCGCTGGTGAGCCTGAGCGGGAACTGGTGGCCACCACTATTCGGCTTCGCTGTATCAGTGGTCTGGCTGGCAGCAGCCGCACGCTCGCTGAGACTGCAGGACCACCTGTACGGGAAGATGGAAGCTGCGAGCGGGGGGCAAGGAGACAACCCGGCCTTTCAGCTACACCACTTCGCACAGGCCGAGAGTCCTTCGCCTGCCGGCAAGGCGCCAGCTTGGGTGCGCTTCGCCTCACGCCAAGTGTTCCTCGGCGCACCTGCAGTGCTAATCGTGGCGTGGTTCGCCGGGTTCATCGTCAGCCTGGCCACCTAGCTGCCTTCTGTGGGCAAGTGCACTTCCGCTGGCCCCAGACTCGTAGAGGAGATGAGCAATGAAATGGTCCCTGGTTTTCTTCTTGCTGGCCCTCCTGCTACTGAGTTCGGGCCTGGTCGGCTGCGAGGAGTCTGACCCACTCGCAATGGTCGGAGCCAAGCAGAAGACCACGGGCTCTCCAACGCCTCAGGCTACGTCGACACCATCGTCGGTAACCCCGACTCCCACACCGAAGCCACCCCCTCGCATAAAGGTCACGGAAGCCGAGGATATCGCGGCCTTCGTGGACTTCTCGGGAGTGTGGCGGTCGCCGTGGCAGCGCACTCCTGAGCGCACCTGCGAGGGGGTGCTCAGAGCTCGCGGGCCGAGATGCGCCGCGAACAAGGCCACAGACCTGGACTGGATGAACCTCAGAGTGGTGAAGGACGGGGCCCCCTCCACAACCATCGAGGACAACGTCATCCACGTACGGTACGAAGGCGAGTACCACCACAGTCACAGCTTCTACTCCAGCACCGATGAGTCCTACGTGTGGAACACGAACTGCTACCTGGAAGAGCTTGTCTATGACCTCACCGGGTCTGCCAGCTACTACCTGGACGGCGGGTACATCGAGTTCCATCTCAGCGGGGAGCTCTCGGGGCAGCCGGGGTTCGACCATGCCGGGAAGATCAACATCCTCGGAGACGGCGGCGCGTTCGGGGTCATTCGCTCCAATCTACCGTTTGAGCCAACGGTAATTCGCAGACGGGCGCAGGCACCTGAGACCGGCATCTACAACTTCGACTTCACGTACTTCGGGCAAGCCGAGGGCAGCAGCGGAAGATCACCCGAGGGATGCGCGAGTTCTTCAGACAGCGAGCTGAACATCAACTACCGCGACCAAAACACATACAGCAGGTACTTCGCTCACGATGCCCAGCCACTACAGGCCACCGGCTCAATAAAGGGTCGGGTGGAACCAAAGAACACCGCGGCGACTATCGGCCGTGGGACTGTCCAACTGTTCGATGAGGACAGCGACGTGACCCCTGTACGGCAGGCGCCCATCGTCGATGGCGAATTCTCATTCGACGGCGTTCCGGTCTTCGTAGAGGACCAGGTGGGCAAGGTTAAGGGCGTGCGCCGCCCCTTCTACTACGTCAAGGTCGCGCACGCCGAGGCCAACGTCGACAAGACGATCTTTGGCCAGCCGGTGATCTTCTTCAAACCGGAAACCGTTTGGAATGTCCGTGTGCCGGACGAGCTTGCCTTCAGGCTGCATGGTCTACCGGAGGTCGGCATCAAGCTGGGTCTGGCAGAGGCGCTTAGCGAGATTGGCAAGACCCACTATACCGAAACGGAGGCCCGGGCCATCAAGTGGGTAAACGATCTGAGCCAAGGCGAGCTGGACGCCCTGACCTTGGAGAAGCTACGCCGCGGCATCTGGGCGGAGCGCGTGATCAGAGAGGGAGCAAATGGCGCAGACGCGGCGCTGGCCATGACGTTGAAGAGTGTTGGGGGGCTCCTGGCAGAACTCTACGGAGACCTCGTTGACATTCAGAGCCAGCGTGTCGCCTCCTCCAAGCAATTCCAGAAGAAGAGGGACAAGTGGCGAGAGGATAAGCTTGACGAGGCACCTAGCTTCCTCGGAGTTGACCCGAACGACACGGCCGCGTACAGTCGCGTCCTGGACAAACTCGCGTCGCGGGCTGATGCCTCGGACGCTGCGGACATCGTGAGCAAGAGCATCAAGCTGATGCAGTTTGGCCTGTTCAGCGCGCTGAAAGCGGCAGACGTGGATCCCGGCAAGGCCGAGACTTTCGTCAAATACTACGCCCTGGGCATCAGGAGCCTGCTCGACTACGTCAAGACGGGCTCGATGAAGGGCGGGGCGACGCTAGTCATCAAGGAATTGATCCCGGCCATAGTCGAAGGAATACGGCCCATCATCTTCGACAACCGCCTGGAAGTGGAAATACCTGTCATCGGGAAGATCCAGTTTGACCAATTTGTGGAGGACTTTCCATCGTATACCTGGGCGACCAAGCCAATCCTGGAAATGGCTGTGGATGGGATGATGGGCTGGAACACGGAGGACTTCGACGCCTACCAGGAAGACAGCGCGGCCGCCGCTGCAATACTGAACGAGCTTATCGAAGAACTGACCGACGTCACCATACGCCACCACTACCTCAACGCCATCACGAACACGGCCGACCTCTCCGCAGATGCGCTCGAACTCGTGGGGAAGACCGGACTAAAGTGGTTCGAGGCCGCCGCGAAGCTTATGACCATAGCCAAGTACCTGAGCAACAGCGCGGCCATCATTGACCCGGCCGTATTCTTCTTCAACACAGCGCCCGAGATGACCGAGAGGGGGGTGCGCGCCGCGCTCCCCAGCGGGCATACCACTGCTGCTGTGGTAGAAGACGTGTCATTCCAGTTCATCGCAGCGGGTCACACAGGACAGCCAGCTGCGCTGGCAGCCGGCAAGAACCAGCGGGCCCTGCTGCTGGCCCTCGATATTCGGAGCGCCGACGAAGAGCTCAAGGCAGTCATCAGCGAGCTGGCAGGACTCTTGGGATCAAACAAGATCGGTGAGGCGATTGCGCTGACTGGAGGGGATGATTCCCATAACTACATGAATGCCCGGTCCAGATTCGAGAGCGCAGTCGGCGCGATATCCAATCAGGCGTTTGCCGTGTCCCCATCGTCGTACGAGGGATCACTCCAATCCTACCTGCCCGACTCACTCATTCGCCAGACCGAGTTCAATGCGCTGGAAGCCGAGTTCGCCCAGAGGATGTGGGACTTCTACGGAAAGGCCATGCTCGGGGAGTTCGAGGGCCCCACCGATCCGCTGTATACGGCAGAGCGGAACAAGGTCATCTGGATGGGTGAGCAAGTGTCAGACGCAATCGACAGCCTGAGCGAGACGCTCACGAATGTGGCCGAAGCGCTGCCGGATACGGGCCTGCTGCCGGCCGTAGACGTCGAGCTCTATTTGCCAGAGTCTGATCAGACAGGCGGCAGCACGATCGCCTCTTCCCCCGAGGAGTTCGCCGTCCGGGCTCATATCAGGAATCTTAGCGGAGTGGCTGTTCCAAACGTGACGGCACTGCTCACCATCGTCTCCCCCCGGGATTCCGTAACCGCCACGACCGGGTTTCAGTTGCCCGTCGGTAACGGCACGCTCGCCGCGGATGACGGCTCGTACGGGTCCGGGGACGACGAGGCGGACGTGGAGTGGACGATAAGCTATCGCGGAGACCTGCTCGACGAATCCATCCTCCTGAGCGTCAACTTGCTGGAGGACGGCTGGGAGCCGTCGAGTTTCCTTGCCTTCGAAGACCAGCGAATTCTGGTCGTGGACCCCTCTGTAACCGACAAGGACGCGGACGGCATGCCCGATGCATACGAACAGGTTCAGGGCTTTGACGTGACGCTGGATGATTCCCAGCATGATGCTGATGGTGACGGCCTGACCAACTTGGAGGAATATCAGCTGGGCACCAACCCGCAAAAGGCCGATACCGACGGTGACGGGCTGAGCGATGGCGAGGAGACCCGCGGCGGCTCCGACGGCTTCATCACGGATGCTCTGAGTAATGACTCTGACGACGATGGCACCCCGGACGGTCCGGACGGAGCGCCCAATGATCCGACGACAATCGAGGCCGCGGAACAACCGGGGGAGCCCGAGGTCAGCGTGGACGTGCTGGAGATCAAACTGACGCCCGACCAACCCTTTGTCATTGTCATCGTGAGCAATAGCGGTGAAGGCACCCTGTACTGGACGGCGAACTCGGAGAATGACGCCCTGGCCGTCACATCGCCCGCCATCCCGGAAATCAAGACCGAAGGCGTTCTCATTGTGTCGGTGCCTCGCGGATTCATCTTTGAATCTGCGGACGTGGCGGAGACATACGTGAAAGTGGTGGATGCAGCGGGAGCGGATGCCGATGTCCAGGTGATCCTGGTCAGAGTAGGGCCGGCCTCGTGAGTTGCGGCCCGGCGACACGTAGGGCGCTCAGGTGACCTGCCCCCGGTTATGGTACCCATAGTCTGAGCTGACAGCAAGGGATATAGTACTCCCTGAGAGGAACCTGGGATATGGTGTCTAGCGGTCAGCCATGGGCGGAATGCCAAGCTTGAAGCTCTTGATATTGTCCTTCGTTGCCCAGAATACAGGCGGATGTCCGGAGCCGGCGTGTTAAGGAAATGGGACTCACCTCTGACCCCGCCGCTTTGGTGCTTGTCCTGTGGACAAGCATGATATAATCTGGGCAAGTAGTCAGTCGGCAAGCTGGAGGCAAAAGTGATGCCCTGATTCGAATCGGAAATCGGGGTGGTTTTCAAGAGTCCAGCTACGAAAAGTCGCTTTCAAGCAGCCAAAATGGGGTCAAGCCTTTTAATCAGGGTGTCGTGGGTTCGACCCCCACACGGCTCACCACAAGCGATAAAAGGCAAAACGTTTGAGAAGACATTCGCCCTTTGCCTTTGAACCGAGTAGCCGGCGCTAACAACGGAAACGGCCGTGGCGCGATCACCAGGGCCGCTTGCCTGAGTAGGCCTGGGGCCACTTGCTCTTCTTCAAAAAGGAATTTCTTTTCCCCCACGCGCCTTGTGGCGGCCCCCCAGCGCAATGCCCTGAAACCGCGTAGCGGCGCGGCCCACCACAAGAATCAAACCACAAGAAGCCGCGGGGCTTGCGCCCCTCAGCCGCGATAATGTCCCCGGGGGAAAAGACAGAGCTATTCCTTGCACGGCCCGAACGATGTTACGGCCCCAGCATGGCTTGATCCGTGAGGGAAGGCATGAAGTTGGTGGGGGGGGAGGGGCGGGGGATTGTTTTTTTTGGGAAACGAATCGAGTGTAAACAGCGCCGATTGGCTGGAAACGAATAGCTATCTGCGGGCGCTCTGGCGCAGCGGGAGCGTCAGCCGAGCAGGCGCCGCCCCCTCATTCCCTGCGGCTCTGCGCGAGCTGTCGCGGAGCAAGCCAGGGCGCTGACCTGTGGGTGCAGGCGTGATGGCCGCTCCCACCACGCCCGCGGCCATGGCGCCGCTGGGCGGGGAATCAGAGTAAGTGGGCTCTATCGGGTCGGGGCACCGGCGCAGCGCCGGAGCGCGAGCACGGGCGAGGGCGGGATTGAGGGTATGGTAGTCACAGCACGCTCGTTCTTTCAGGCAGAAGC
>JAZFSU010000259.1:0-3115 GCA_036446335.1 Dehalococcoidia bacterium
ACATCAGCTTCTGCCTCACGCCCGTAGTATCGTGGATGTAACAGCTGTCGTTGAGGCAGGCAGCGAAGTTGAGATTGTCGGTGTCGGTCGTGTTGTTGGTGGTGATTACCAACTCATCCGCAGTCTGGCCCGTGCGATGGAGCCTTCCGACCATCTGCTCGGCGATCTCCGCCGACCGTGGCCACTGCACAATGAACTGGTGCTGGAATGCGTAGAGGTTCTTGCCGATATGGTGCGCCTTGATGCTGGCCACGACGAACTGGTCTCCCTTGCCGCCCACCTCAGGGTCGCCGACGGCGCAGATCGCATCGTTGGCTCCGGCCGGGCAATGGATGACGTCCAGGCCCCGGTTCTTCAGCTCCTCAGTCAGCCAGATGCCGATCTCCTTGTGAAAATACCAGAAGACTGCTCCCTCCCCCTGGGGCACCATCGACTCGGCCCAGTCGGCAGCCTGGACGATCTTGTAGGGGCATACTCTGACGGGCCGTGAGCGCCTGTCAGGGCGTCCGTCGAAGTCGGCGTCCTTCGCCAGCCTCCAGGCATCGAATAGCTCTGAGCCTACCCTCTTGGCCCCGTGCGAGGCCATGTCGCCCCCGACCAGGAACGGGGTGTCCAGACCGGGCTTGGAACGCCTCGTCAGCCACTTACGGAGGGTCGAATGGTAAAGCTGGAGGAGCTTGTGGTGCCACTGAGCACGATCCAGGAGATCAGCCGCCTGTAGCTCCCCTATCCCCCGCTCTCCCGCCAGCCGCTCGGGGGTGGGCCAGTAGAGGTCATTGTAGAAGCCCGCGCTGAGCTGGTAGAGCCAGCTGAACTGGTGGATGGCGTGATCTATCTCGTCCCCGTTGGGGGCCTCGAAGTCGTCCTTGACCTTGTCGATCAGCACCTTGAGCTTGGCCCAGCTGTCGGTGTGCCTCGTGGTGGAGGCTTCCTTGTTGCTGAACAACAGGCTGGTGCCGATCTCGTGCTCGGCGGAGACCACCACGCCGGGAGCGGTGTTCAGCCTGAACTTGTAGGCCTTGCGGAAGCCCCGGATGTTGCCGGGGAAGGACTCCTCGGGGAAGTGCTTCTGCGCCCAGCGGACCAAGGGCATGACCGGCTCGGTCCTGAAGTTGTCACACTCAGCCCCGAACTCGTCGGCACTGTTCCATCCCGCCTGCTGCGCGTCCAGGACCTGGCCCCACTGTCGCACGATATGCGATGACTTAGGCAGGGGAGAGTTGTCATGTAAGCAGGAACTGATGATGTGCCAGTAGTCAAGGATTGACTTGCTCGTGATGGTCCCCGACATGGCGACCATCCGGGGCTCGTGCTTGTCGATGTAGCGACGGATGCGCTTCGTGCGAGCAGAACTTGCATTCCGCAGCATGTGAGCCTCGTCCGCAATGATGAGGTCCGGCTTGATGAATTCGAGCAGGTCACTGCTGTCCACGGTCGAGAGGCAGGAGTAGGGGAGGATGTAGCAGCCGAGCCTGCCGGAGCGGGCGAATTGCAGCCGCTTCTTCATGGTGATCCCGCCGAGCTTCAGGAACTGCACGCTGATCGGGACATGGTTCCGCGCGTAGGTGATGTCCCGGTTCACTAGCTGCGGGTAGACCTGCGGGGGGACCAGTAGCAGGGTGCGCTTGATGCCGGCCTTGAAGGCCCGCTCGGCGAGCATCAGAGAGATCAAGGTCTTGCCTGCGCCGACAGACACAGGGAAGAAGCCCCCGTCGTAGAGATCATAGGCGATCAGCGCGTCAACCTGCTGAGGGAAGAGTCTCCAGCCGGAGTTGAATGACGTGACGAGTTGGTTCTCTTTGCAGAATGCCTCGACCTCTTCCGGGGTGATCGACCGGATCAGAGGGAGGTTGACGATGCGCTCGATCTCTCGCGCAACTGGGTCACGCTTAGGCTTCCCTCGGCCGAGCACGTCCAGCCTTGCAGCGGCAGGGTTCAGCTTCTCGGGCTGAGACTGCTTGGGGCGGTGGCCAGATTTGCGAGCGAAGATGTCCACCTTTTCCCCTAGTCTTGAGGTCTCCGGGCAAATCTAGCGATGACCCCTCGACCAAGATCGTAGTCCTTGGAGGTGTCGTGTGAGACGTAGCCCTTGTCCTCGATCCTTCGACCGATCATCTGGACCCATCCTCCCAGTCTACGCATCAATCTACGCCAGAGGATCTTCATCAGTCAATCTCTCCTAGTTCTCTCAGTTTCGCTGTGGCAGCCATTGCGAGGTCGATTGCTCCACAGGCAGGAGGTCGTCCCATCCTATACGCCGCGAGCATCCGGGTCTGTGCATCGGCTATCTGCTTCCAAAGGCGCGCGACATTGCGCAGCTTCTTGATCCGGTTGAGGTAATCCTCTTTCACTCTGCCTGCGTTACTCTTCATCAGTAGATATCCCCATTGCGCTCTATCGCCTCGTTTTCGTAGGCAGCTACGGCCCGCCTGTAGAACTCCAGCTTCGCGCACTCCAGCACACCGATGATGTCATTGTATTCACAGTAACGAGTTGTGCCCTTGCCCAGAAACGTCAAACACAACTTAGTGATCGCGTAGTTGAGTTCCCCTACGCTCCGTGGATTCTGCCGCGTGAATTTGACTCGTTGAGTGGGGTCGATGTAAGGCATCAGAGGTCTCCATTGTCTTGGTAAAGTAACTGGTGTAGGATGTAGAACACCGAGCCCATCACACACCCGAGAATGATAGCGGTGGTCATCACTTCACCTCCAGACTCATGTATTCACCCGGTCTCAGGTCAATGCCTGTTCGAAGACCGAACTCTCCATAGCAGGGAATTGACCATCCCATACGATATGGTGGCCTCCAGCCATCCTGGCCTCCTTCTTCGCCCTTCTGGAACTCTAACATGGTGAGTTTTGGATTCGACGATAGGTATACCCAGGGGCTGTAACGTCCGTGCCCTCGGACTGCATAGAGTGTCTGCATCACGCCGCTCCCTGGATCACTCGACCCTTTGGAGCCAGCGCTACGATCGCATCCACGAACGCTCGGAGGTCAGGCGCACCACTTGGATTGCGGACCACGATGTGCAGCTTGTTGAACTTCTCTTCGAGGCCCTCTGCAGTGAGTGCCCGAGCGAACGCTTCGCGCCGCTTGAACACGTCGAGGTC
>JAZFSU010000260.1:0-4101 GCA_036446335.1 Dehalococcoidia bacterium
GGGATTCAGCACAACCGACCGGTCAAGGCATTTGAGGAACTGGGCCGAGTTGCCGCAGGGTGCCTCACAAGATGACGCGTGGAAAGTCTTGGCCGAGGTTCTGTCCGAGCTAGAACTGAAAATGGTCAAGAAGGGGGTACCTGCCAACATCGCTCGTCATGTTTCGGGAGTCTTCAACGACCTTGATGAGATGAGGGTCTACTTCGGTGAGCAGCTATTCGGAGACTCTGGATTCTTCGTGGGAACCGAATTCAAGAACGGTCGCCCAACAGCAACGCAACACATCATGACTGAGTTCATGCAGTCGAACATTCCGCTGCCTGATCCCCGTCAGATGAGACGGGCTATGAGTCGCACTCGCAGGATCACTGGGACGTTCTTCACGAACATGAAGCGTGCCCGTTTCCGCACTAAGGGAACAGCTCTCTTGGAAGGAGCTGACCCATTCGAAGACGGCAGTGTGTCGTGGGTCCGATCAGGTCCTGGTGTGGAAATCACTCATTTCGATGGAACTAAGAGTCTCACCACCTGGGAAGACTTCAGCCGGAGATACACAGGCATCGACATCACTTCCAAAAACGCTTTTGTTCCCGCTGAGGTGGACGAACTCTGGAAGATCGACCACCTCAATGATCGTGCCTCAGCGCAGATGATGGACTTCTACATGCAGAAGTTCTGGAAGCCTGCCGTGCTGTTGAGGTTGGCGTGGCCGGTCAGGGTCATCGGAGAAGAGCAGCTCCGAATGGCGGCAGGGAACCTGGACTCCGTGTTCCGTCATCCTTGGTCATATATGGCCTGGGTGATGGGTGACGATGCCACCATAAAAATCAACAAGCTGTTGGACAACATCACCGACGGCAAAGTGCAGCTTCGCCAACGTGGACAGACCAACGCCTTCGCTGGCCTCCCTGACGATCTTGCTGAGATCTATGGGTTAGATGCTCTCAGTCAGGAAGATCTCATGTTGCGGATGTCTGACGAACACCAACAGACGATGTCGAATCGTGACATGGGGTTCTTGGGTCGCCAGCGACGAGGCCAAACCAATGACGCGTGGGTGAGAATTAACACCGAGACCAAACAGGGGAGAGTGGCCCTCTTCTCCGAACTGCGGCAAATGTCTAGAGACACCGCAGTATCTGCTCGTGTGGCTCGTGACGGCCCTGAGGCCACAACCGAATGGCTGCTCGACTCAGCAGCTGGACGCCGCGAATTGGACAGGCTGGCAGGAGGCAAGGACAGCAGCAGCGCCAAGCGTTCCTACGTTGATGACGACATCGCTAGGAACCAGGGGTTCGCTTCTCATAGGGAAGCAACCGCTGCCTATGTGGAGTCCGTCGATGCCCGCATCCACATGAAGACAGGTGGATCAACCACCCTGTTCGACCCGGCCGGGAACGTAGTCCGTCGCGACCACATCTTCGCTGAGGACAGCCTCGCTGGATACCACTACCAGATTGACGTTCGAGGCAACCCTGACCTCATTGACATAGTCGGCACCGGCAAATTCAAGGGCAGCGATGTTCGAGATGTCACAACATTGAGGGCATGGAGGAAGGCAGCAGGCGAGTTCGAGACCTTCTTCGACGGAGCTGACATGCCGACGATCAATACCAAGATCGCCAAGGAACTCTTCGAGGGTGGGGACCCAAGCAGATATGACGCATTCGTAGATTGGGCCTTCCATCAGTTGATGGCTCGTCCGACGAACTTCCTGTCCAGAAGTCCCGCATTCCGTCAGTTCTATTGGCAGAACGCCGAAGAGCTACAACGGTTCATGAGCGTTGATGATTCGGCTCAGGTGATGCGTTCGGCCAGGGAAGCCAACCTGTCGCAAGACACGTTGGACAGGATGCAGGCCACCCATATCAACATCTTGAACCGGCCCACCGCACCGGCAGACCCGCTCATAATCCAGCGCAACTTGATGGCTACGCGACTCTCCGAAGCTACGGATGATCAACTTGCACGCCTCGTTTTTGAGCAGCCCGACTTGGTGCAACGCAAAGACCTGTGGGACACCGTGGTTGGGGACACCGTTGACGAGCTGAAGGTAGTCAGTTTCACGGGTGCAGAAGAAGCTGCCCTGGCTCTCGGCATTCTCGTAGAGCGTCATGGCCGCAATATTGACGACCTCGCCGCCATCTTCGAAGAAGCAGTTGGGGGAAGCTCCGACCTGAACATTTTCAAGTCAACGATGGGGTGGTTGTTCGCGCAGCCCGTTTCCATAACTGGGGCTGAAAACCTCGTATGGGACTACATCTCCAAAGACATCGCCACCGTCAAGAACATCAAAGATGGGAGCAGGATTCTCAACGAGGGGTTGCAGCAACTCGACGGTGACATTCTCGCCATACTCAACGGCCTGGACCCCGAGACGGCTTTGAGAATGGGAGTCAATCCTGGTGCCCTTACGTTGGATCAAGCACTGCCGGTAGACACTGGGCTACTCACCCCAGGTCAATACATAGACTGGTATCTGGACGTTCAAGATCTGATGCCTTCAGGGATGTTCGCAGAACTCTTCCCTTTGATGGATGCCAAGACCAAGATGATGAACGCCAACATGCTCGTCGCTGATGCTGTGAAGTTGCCAGATGAGATAGCTCGGTTGATCCCCGACTGGTCTCAGCATATGGCGAGCGGTCAAGCCGACGACTTCCTCGATCTGCTCATCGCTTCAGACGATGCTCCCAAGAACGTGGACGAGTTCCTCGCTGAGTTCGACATCTTTATCCCCGCCCACCTTCCGGCAAATGACGTAGACGCTTGGAAGAACGAGTCACTGGCTCGGTGGTTGAAGAGCGTCGAGCATTACGAAGACCTAGAGGGGTTTGGAGCGTTCGGTCGTGCTTTCGACAACTTGGTTGATGACCTCAGCACCAGGGGCATAGATTTCGACGATGTGAAGCCCTTCCCGTTCGTTGAGGATGCTCCGCCTCCCAGTCGTTTCGGAGATATTGAAAGACCCACTGATCAGCGACCGGGAGATGTTGCCCGTGGAACAGAGGTTCCGCGAGTAGAGGGTCATGGACCACCCATCGGTGACCCCCCAGGGGGGACACGCCCTCCAGGGAAGCCCGCTCACATGAGATGGAAAAGACCTTCACAGTCCCTAGATCAGCCAGCCCTACCCCCAGGGTTCATTCGCAGAGAGGCCAACCGTCGCCTTTCAGCAGACCTCGCCAATGAGGTGGTCGGCAAGCCGGAGATGGTCCCTGATTGGGTTGACCAGCACCTCACAGCAGTAGAAGACGGTGTTCCGGTACAGCACCTGAAGCAGTATTTCTCGGAGGATATCTCTGAGACCTGGCTGAGTCTTGAAGACATGGACAACGTTGCTAAGGCTTCATCTCTAGAGAACACCAAAGACCTGCTGTACGACCTGTCGAAGCGTCACCATGTCACTGACATGTTGCGCCATGTCTTCCCGTTCGGTGAAGCCTTCATCGAGATTTTCCAGGCGTGGACAAAGCTGATGATCACCAACCCCAACCTGATTCGTCGTGGGCAACAGGCCATCCAAGGAGCGCAAAACGCGGGGATCATCACCACCGACCCCAACACAGGGGAGGACTATTTCAACTACCCAGGCGGCGGTTTGCTCGCCAATTGGATGATGGAAGGTAACCCCCTGAAGCAGAACACCTCACCTGTGGGGGTTCAGTTCAGAGGCCGTGTTGAAGGTCTCAACTTGGTGGCAGGTCAATACATCCCAGGGTTCGGTCCTGCTGTGCAGATCCCGGTCTCCTACTTCAAGCATCCCAGGTGGGACACGTTGAAGGACTTGGTGCTGCCGTTCGGTGAACTCCGTATCGAGAACGCAGGTGACCTCGCCAACTCGATCATCCCCCCGTACTTCCGTCGCATCATGCAGGCCACCGGAGTCAGAGACCCCGAGATGCAGCGCCTCCACCAGACGATGACCATTGACATTATGCGAAGCTGGATCGTGTCCGGCGAGATGGGTAACACTGAGGACGAGTGGGCTAAGAATTGGGACCGAGCCAACGAGATAGCGGCGAAGACCTCGTTGATCCGTGGGTTGGCCCAGTTCGGACTGCCGACAGGACCGGAGATGGTGTTCACCTTGGAAGACAA
>JAZFSU010000261.1:0-6046 GCA_036446335.1 Dehalococcoidia bacterium
GACTGTTCGCTGGCTTCAGCCTTGAGTAAGCCAGCAGACCGAGAAGGCCGGCCCCGAGAAGGATCGCAGTGGCGAGCTCGGGTAGCGGGTAGCCGGGATCAGTGTCCGGTGACCTCAGGGATGAGCGGCCGTCGGTGTTTATCGAATGCGCTGCCAAATCCTGATTGGTTGCCATCAGGGCCAGGTAGTCGCCCTCGGGTATGGTCGCCGGATCTGTTTGCAGTTCGACTATCAGGGCGTTTGCCCCGTCGTCCCATGATACTATGGCGGCGGTGAGCGTTGGAATCTCATACCAGCCGTCGGTAGTGTTCCATCCGCCGATGCTCGCTTGCCAGCTGCCGCCCGCGTCGAACGTGGGCACTGCGTCCACCTTCAGTTCTATGACCCACGATCCGCCCGGAAAGGTGACATCAGTCCTTGCGGCGTTCTCCGCCAGCCAGATCGCGAAGCCTTCTGCCGGGACCTCTACAAGACCGCTTTGAACGGCATTGCCTTTCTGCATTGTTCCGTTTTCCTGCGCTGCCGGGTGTTCGGTGCTGTCCAGGTACCACAGCTGAGGGGCAGACGCACTGACGACTGCAACTGGCGCCAGGGCCAGGATCCCGAGCAGTAGCAGCACGGTTAAGCCCTGGGCGATTACTCTGCTCATAGCCGGCCTCCCCTGCTTTATCGTGGATGCTGATCGTATGGGCATGACATACAGATAGAACAACTGCGCATGAACGTATACAAGTGTCTGCATTAAAGCACACGATGAGACTCCTGTCAAGCTGTATTTACCTTACTTATCCTACTACATTGGCGAGATGTGCCCGAAAAGGAGAGCGAATGAAGGCTCGGCGAAGATGATTCCAGACTGGGGAAGGGACATGCCGGCACCGGGAACCCTTGACACGGGCCATCCGGCTGCTTAAAGTGTCAATAGCTGAAGTGTGCCGGAGTTGGTCGGGACGCGGCTGGCGATGGGGCGGGGTGCTCGAACGCCGCGAGGACACCTCAGCCAGGACTGAGACATGGAAGAAGTCACGCTGCTGGCACGAGTTCCCCTTTTTGCCTCACTGAGGCCAGAGTATCTTTCTGAGTTGGCGGCCAAGCTGGTGGTGCGCAATTACCGGCGAGGCGAAATCATATTCCACAAGGACGACCCCGGTTCGACGCTCTTTATCGTCAAGACTGGCCAGGTGAAGATCACCTCGAGTTCTGTGGCAGGGGAGGAGTTGATTCTGGCCATCCTGACTGACACTGACTTCTTTGGCGAGCTCTCCCTGCTGGATGGCGGCCTTCGTTCTGCCAGTGCCACAGCAATGGATCCAACCCAGGCACTTGCCCTGCACCGCGGAGACTTCCTGGAAGTTATCTCCAGTCACGCTGAGAGGGTAGGTGATATTCTGGCCGCCGTGGCCGACCGCCTGCGGCACACTGATCTACTGCTGGAGGACGCGGTGTTCCTTGACTTGCCGGCGCGGCTGGCGAAGAGGCTTCTCGAGTTGGGAGAGAAGCGAGGGCTCCAGACTGACCACGGCCTGGAGATAGACCTCCGGCTGACGCAGCAGGAGATAGCGAATACTGTGGGGGCAAGCAGAGTGGCTGTCAACAAGCTTCTGGGCCTGTTTCAGGACAAGGGGCTGGTGCGCATTGACAAGCAGCGTATCACGATCATCAGCCCGGACGAGTTGAGGAAGCGCGTTTACTGAGCGAGATCTGCACCGGGGGCAGGCAGGCTATCCTTCTACCTCGGAATGTATCCACTTCAGGTAATCCTCGTTCCCACCGATGATGGGCAAGGCGATTATCTCGGGGACATCGTAGCTGTGGACCTCCTTGACGATCCGCACGACCTCGGGAAGAAGCGAGGCTTTGGTCTTGATGATCAGCAGCTTCTCCTGCTCTGTTTCGATGTTGCCCTGCCACCAGAACAGCGAGTCTACCTTGGGTACGACATTCACGCAGGCAACCTTCCTCTGATTGAGCAGGCGCTCAGCTATTCCTCGGGCCTCTTCCTCGGCAGCCACGGTGACAAAGATGACAACCTCACTCGGCTCTTTCATCATTGACCGCTGACCTCCAGCATCCTGTCCACCGCCCCCTTCGCCCTGATCCGAACGTCCTCCGGAACCACTACCTGGGGCGTCATCTCCTCAAGCGACCGCAAGACCTTCTCCAGGGTGATCAGCTTCATGTTGGGACAGACTGCCTGTTCGTAGGCGTGGATGAACGTCTTGTTCGGGTTCTCCTTACGAAGGCGGTGGATTATCCCCGCTTCGGTTCCCACGACTATCTCTTTAGCGTCGCTTTCGCGGGCGTATCGGCACATGCCACTCGTGCTGAGGGTCTCGTCAGCGAGCGCAATCACGTCAGCCTGGCATTCGGGGTGGACAACTACTTTGGCATCGGGATGGCTCTCCCTGAGCCGGGTGATGTGCCCCGCCTGTATTCTCAAATGAGTCGGGCAGAAGCCAGGCCAGACGATAACCCTCTTGTCGGTCTTGGTCGAAACATAGTGCCCAAGGTACTGGTCGGGAACGAAGAGGATCTCCTGGGCATCCAGCTTCTCCATGAGGCTGACCGCATTGGCGGAGGTGCAGCAGAGATCGGACTCCGCCTTGACCTCGGCGGAAGAGTTGACGTAGCAGACAACAGTGGCGTTGGGGAGCTCCTTCTTTCTCTTCCTGACTGCTTCGGCCGTCGCCATGTCGGCCATGGGACAACCTGCGTTGATATCCGGAAGCAGGACCGTCTTGTCCGGGCTGAGGATGTAGGCGGTCTCCGCCATGAAATGGACGCCGCAGAACACGATAACGCCGGCGTCCGTCTTGGCTGCGATCTGGCTGAGCTCCAGGGAATCGCCGACGAAGTCGGCCATGTCCTGCACTTCACTCCGCTGATAGTTGTGGGCAAGGATGACGGCATTCCTCTCGCCCTTGAGCCTCGTGATCCTCTCAATCAGGTTGGCATTCCTGCTGTCCATTGATGGCTATTCTCCGGCCTCTGCCCGCGCGTCGGCTTCCTCTGCCGCGACATGTGTCGATATTCGGGGAATCATCCGGTGCAGTGAGGGCTCAGCTTCGCCTCACGAGTTTCAGTCACATTCTTCCTGGTCGACGGTGCCTATTGCATCGCCGGAATTGACAAGGCCGCCGCGAATCACACGGGCAAAGACCCCTTCTTTTGGCATGATGCACTTGCCCACCTCACGAAAGATGGCGCACCCGGAATGGCACTCCTTGCCAATCTGTGCGATCTCCAGGATAGCGTCCTCTCCAACGCGGATTCTCGTGCCCACGGGCAGTGAAACGAGATCCAATCCCTCAGTTGTCAGGTTCTCGGCGAAGTCCCCCGGAGCAACCTCGAAGCCCAGATTCCGCATCTTGCTGATGCTCTCGACTGCGAGCAGGCTCACCTGTCGGTGGGTGTTGCAGTCGGCATGGGCATCGTCGACGAGCCCGTAACCTTCCTTGAGAAATCCTCGCTGCTCGTCGATCTTCCTGGTTCCCTTGTCGTCGCTTCTACAAACCGCAACTACTGTGGCCATTTCCGGAACCGTCCTCCGAATGTTGCTGACTGAGATGAAGATAAGATGCGCCGGAAGCTATATGTATCTCACTGGGACCTCACTGCAGCAACCCGGTTCGCCTGGCAGGTGAGGTGTCTAGGAGTAGCTTAGCGGGTTTCCTGCCGTATGGCAACAAGCCATCTGGGACTTGCGCTCACGACTGTTCTGGCATGGCGACGTGCCTGCTAGGGCCTGCACGCAAATCATCTGTGGGTCTCGAGTGGCCCTCCCTGGTCTTGGAAGAGCCATGTGGACAGGTAGCGTTCGCCTGTGTCTGGCAAAACGACTACGATAAGCTTGCCGTCGTTCTCCGGCCGATTGGCTACCTCAAGAGCTGCCCATACCGCTGCACCGGAGGATATCCCGGATAGTAGCCCCTCTTCCTTGGCCAGTCTCCTTGCCCCTTTCCCAGCGTCCTCGTTGGATACTTTGATCACTTCGTCCACGAGGTCCATCCGCAGCACGTCCGGGACGAATCCGGCCCCTATCCCCTGGATTTTGTGAGGCCCCGGATTGCCGCCGGAAAGTACCGGCGAGTCAGCTGGCTCAACTGCGATCGCTCTGAATTCCGGCTTTCTCGGCTTGATGATGTCACTCACTCCGGTGATGGTCCCTCCGGTACCGACACCTGAAACCAGTATGTCCACGCGACCGTCGGTGTCCTTCCATATCTCTTCGGCAGTGGTCTGCCTGTGGATCTGAGGGTTGGCCGGGTTCTTGAACTGCTGGAGAATTAGGTAGCTGGCGTTCTCTGCCGCCAATTGCTCGGCTTTCTTCACTGCCCCTACCATCCCCTCGGCCCCAGGAGTGAGCACCAGCTCAGCTCCCAGTATTGAAAGGAGCTGTCTCCTCTCCACGGACATCGTCTCCGGCATGGTCAGAATCAGCTTGTAGCCCTTGGCCGCGCAGACCATGGCCAAGGAGATTCCGGTATTGCCGCTGGTGGGCTCTATGATGACCGTGTCCTCCTTGATCATGCCGGCATCATGAGCAGCCGCGATCATGGAGGCCCCTATTCTGTCTTTCACACTGCCGCAGGGATTGAAGAACTCGAGCTTCGCCGCTACGCGGGCTCTCAAACCCTCGCCCATTCTGTTCAGCCACACCAGGGGCGTATTCCCGATAAGCTCGGTGACGTCGTTGGCTATTCTTTCCATTCCGGGCAACCTCCTTCGCGGGGGACCTCAAGCTCGCCAGAACCGTGGTTCCCTACGCGCAGATATACTTGGCTCAGGGTGTCTCTCGCATTGCGCGACGCTCGCCCGATAATTCGTTGACCATCCCGGCTGACTTTGAGCGAAACGAGCAGTCGCTCCAGGTAGCGTTCCGAGATGTCTTGCCTTGTTGCAATATCTCTTGCCAGGATGGCCCTCTTACCGTAGCGGAGGGCCAGGCCCAATATCGCTCATGTTCCGTAGCGACCCTTGGTGGAGAGCTTCATGGGTGCCTGTCTGGAAGGTCTGTGAAGGAATTTGTAGCAAACATCAGTGCAACAGTGATATTAGGCTGCAACGTGCGGATTGTCAAGATTCAATCCTCGCTCGACCCGAAGGCTGGGCGCTGCTCGTCATGGAGGCTACCAACACGCTCGCCCGCCTCCTCAAGACTCGCTACAAGCTCGGGGCGCACGAAGGGAAAGGCATCAAGGACGCCATCACCAGCGTCCTCACGGAGCTGGCGATCCCGCTGGGTGTGAACCTTGGCGGCAAGTTCGCCGACTGACGTTGCCCTCTATCTCTCTCATGCCAGTCTGCCCTGTAGCGCTGAGAAGCCGCAGGCAGTGTCCAGGCGTGAAGGTCGATGTTGCGACGTTCTGTTGCGACGGATGGTATAATCACAGGGTCATACAGCAAGAAGCCCATTGCTCAGAGGAGGAGAGGATGGCCTGTTCACAATGCGGAGATCCTCGACACAATATGAAGACCTGCCCAGACCTACAGACTGAGAGAGACCAAGCACTGATCGACCAGGCAAAATGGGACAAGAAGCAGAGATGTCGCTATTGTGGCAACAATCATCACTGGTTGACTTGCCCGTTGGCCACTCCAGTCAGCCCGCTCCCTGGAAGGGAGCCGTCCAATCCAATAGACTTCCCCAAGCAGTGTCAGCTATGTGGGAAGAAAGGCCACAAAGCCCACGACTGTCCTGTCTATGAGGTGAGAAAGAGGAAGTAAGCACGCAATCCTGCCCAACAGCATGCGCCCCACTTCAACGAGATAAACAGGAAAGCCCCAGGCAAGTGCACAGAGCTGCGATCGTTGCGCGAAGTGAGAGAGTAATGCCGCATCCAACCAGCTATCGCCCCATGCTGAACTGATGCAGCACAACAGCGGCTCTCTGTATCACTTCGTCGGGAACCCCTGCCCCCTCCCTAGCGCGGTACTCCAATTCACTGACAAGCCCGGATAGGTCATCTTCCGCAGCCTTACCAGCGTAGTGCTTCAGATCCTTGAGATACTTCAGCGGGCTGTTGAAGTAGACGGCGGGATCGCC
>JAZFSU010000262.1:0-2371 GCA_036446335.1 Dehalococcoidia bacterium
TCACGATGCCGATGTAGGCGATATAGCATATCCGTTAGCCGGTGACAGACTAGGGAATTTTGCTTTTGCAGGTGCCAGTGTTTCCGATGACACTACAGAAACTCATTTCAGGTGATGCAGAAAGCCGCGATAAGTTGCAAGGTTTCTATCCTCAGGCGGCGATTTTCATGCACTTTCTCATCACCAGATCTATCAGTAGTGAGGCGATCGCAGAAGCCTGCCGTGCCGCTATCGCAGAGTGAGTTTCTCCCGGGGAAGAGTCGATCGCGCTTCTGGAGAAGGCATTTGAGAAGGACCTCGAAGAAATTGAGCGTGAGTTCAGGCAATGGTTGCATCGAAAGGAAGATCATCGATAGGACCAGATTATGACGCGACCGGCCGCATGCGGCCGGCTATATAAAGAGGTGGTTGGCAGCACCTTTACTGCTTACAACTCACTACTTACTGCTCTTCCGATGTTTCGCAAGTCCCTCACAATCCTGTCCCTCCTCGGCCTGCTGCTCAGCGTGGGCGGAGCTTGTTTGGATTGGCATGTTGCAGGTGATTGCTTTGAACTGGATACGGGCTCAGGAATGCTTGTGTTCCAGTGTTACGCATACTACCCAGACGATACGGTGCCTCGTCGCGAGCTTTACTGGAGTTCGCCGAAGTTCTCTGGTATGGAGGAGATATTCGCACGTGAACATCTATGGGGGTGGCCGTGGAGAGGCGATCACGGAGAAATATGGATTCACCTTGGTGTACCGATCCTGTTCTTCGCCTCGATCCTCTCCTGGTGTTGTCTCCCTTTCCACCGCCGCCGCAAACGCAAGAAGCTCGGACTCTGTATCAAATGCGGATACGATCTGCGAGGCTCGAAGGATCGCTGTCCGGAGTGTGGGGAGGAACGTTAGATTGAAGAATGCAATGCTCATTGAAGGAGGCCGATTGCCATGCGTGAAAATGAGAAGGACTTGGAAGCCGTTCTCGCAAGAGTGCATGAACTTGAGAATCGCGTCCAGTGGATGAGGCGTGCACAAGGGGCGGCCATGTGGAGCGGGGCCGTGTTGCTCGTGATCGTCGGAATGATGCCCATGCTCCTGGCAAGCGGCGGTTCAGGGCCTGAGAAAGAGCTGCGCGCTTCCAGGTTCGTGCTCGTTGACGACAAAGGCGCCGAGCGCGCCGAGCTCAGCTTCGGTCCCCACGGGCCACCGAGGCTCATCATAGGCAACAAGAAGCCAGTAGAAGGCATCCTGCTCGGCTTGGACGATGATGGCTCGCCCTTCCTTATTATGGGCGGGAGGGAGGACAAGGCGCGCATTGGCATGGGCATAATGGAGTCGGGCAAGCCCCACATAGGGCTTTGGGGCTCAGGTGCTAAAAAGGCGCACATCGGACTCGGTTTTCAAAGTACAGGCAATCCCCAGTTCTTGTTGCGGGATGTGGTCGGCAAGACGCGCATCGGACTGAGCGTAGACAAGGTCGGTGATGCCGTCTTACAGCTCAGGGACCCGAGCGGCAGGCCACGTGCCCTGCTTTCTGCTTCCGGCGGGGACAACACGTCGCTCATTCTCACCGACGCAAAGGGGAAGGGTGGGGGCTCGCTGATAGTGGACAAGGCCGGCAAGGCAGCGCTGTTCCTGAGTGATTCCAAGAAGAACCCGCGTGTTCTGATACAAGCGGAGCCCCCTCAAGTCTTGCTCTGGGGTGAGAAGATGCAGAGTTCAATAACATGGGCATTGCATAAAGATGCTCCCTTGATGCTGATGCAGGACAAGGATGGGAATCCTCGCGTCTCGTTTGGCGTTGACAGCGCGAACAAGTCTGAGATACAGCTCCTCGACAAGAACCGGCAGGAGGTCTGGAAGGCACCTTGAGTCGCAAGACCCTCACAATCCTTTCCGTCATCGGGCTGCTGGTCAGCGTGGCGCTGGAGATAAGAACGAGGAGCAACGCCGTCGGCGAGGAATCGGATGATCATCGAGAATATGTTTCCTGAACTGGAGCGCTTCCCTACTGCCAAGGCTCGGCGGAAGGCGCTGTCCCTCGCGCGGGCCGAGGGCAGTATGCATTGGCGGTATTGGCTGGCGGTGGCCGGGATCGTGGCGGCGGAGGTGTGGTTTTGGTTCTCCATGCGCCGTCTCGGCATTCCCGGTGCTTGGCGAGGTCTGGTCGGGTGGCTGGCTGTTGCAGTCACGGTGCTGGCCTGTTGGCTTGTCGTCTTGAGTTTCAAGAAGAGGATCCGGCGCAGCCTCTGGCGGTCGCTGGCGGACCTCGGTATCCCCTGCTGCACGTCCTGCGGCTACGACCTGCGGGCGTCTAAAGAGCGGTGTCCGGAATGCGGGATGTTGCTCCACGAGAAAGAGCAGAAAAATCCATGATCCGCACGTGT
>JAZFSU010000263.1:0-10332 GCA_036446335.1 Dehalococcoidia bacterium
TGCTCCTGTGACGTCAAAATCCTCCGGCTGCACGATAGTAGGCCTTTCGCCGAATGGCCACGGAGGCGTCAGCCATTGGTCGGTCATTTGCTGGCCGAGCAGCTCGTACAGACTGGAGCGCGTTTCCTCGGTGTTCCATGCGGGACCCATGTCCCATGCCATCACTTTGCCCCATACGAGCGAGTCGGCGGGAGTCCATGGCTCGACCTCAATCTCTTTGCCCGCCAGGTCCAGCACCCCGTATTCCAGAGCGAGGTCGCCCGGACTGCGTTTCATTACGTAGGCATTGACGCCGTCAGCGAAGGCCTCCAGGTGGGCCCTAGTCTCGGCATCACTGAGCTCCACCTCCTGCTCCGCCACGCGCCTCCAGCCGAGAGACCGGATTGCGATGTCTACTTCAAGAAGCTCGTCGTCCCTGCCTGTGATCTCGCCGATTCTCCCGCTGCCGATGTGGCGCCAGAACTCCATCTGCCACCAGCGGTCCTGCGCCTGCGTGAAACCCTGGGCGAAGAGCAGATCATGCATATCGGCGGCGTAGATGTGAGGGACGCCCCACTCATCGCGCAGGATCTCGACAGTGTCGTGCAGACCCGCAACACGCAACTCTCCGTCATGCTTCGGCAGGGGCCCTCTGGTCAAATCGCGAAAGAACAGACAGCCGCCGATGAGAGCGCCGATGACGACCACCGCCATGACCACGAGGGCGATTCGAAAGGCCTTCCCGGTCAATATCTTTGCCATCTCTAACCTCCTGCTGTCACAAGAGCTGCTTCCGCCTCTTCAGGGCTTCGGAATGATTGAGCCGAGCAGTCCCATGGACACGACATCTCCTTGAGCGGTTTGAACGCTGCCGTGACGGCGGCACAGCCAATTCCTGCAGCCACCGGCATCCAGGCTGCCAACCATTTGCCTCGGTGCCCGGTTCCTGCCAAGGCATGATCGACCAGTGCGCAAATCCTAGATGATGTCCGGACGGCTGTCAACGTCTGCCCGAGGTTGGAGCCCGGTATCGGCATTCCGTGAGGCCCGAGTCTTCCGGCCAACCCGATTCAAACTGTGGCATTCGCTCGGAACAGATGATAGAATACAGAACCACCCGGAATCAGTTTGGAGAGTCCTGGGAACATGGAGGTCGCGGAGATGAGAACCGGAACTGTTCTCCTTGTGGGCGCGGCTCTTCTGCTGCTGGCGCCATTGGCCGGCTGCAACGGGGAGACGGCAACATCAACACCCACTCTTGCACCCACTTCAACACCTGTTGGAACACCAACCCCCGCTCCAACCGACGAGGCCACGCCCGTTCCCACATCCACGCAGCTGGAGTCGGGCACAGTGGCCGTGTACTATCAGGCGTCGCTCGGTGGCGGCACCTCCTATCATACCGTAGAGGGGCAGACGCTGGTGATGAAAGGCTCCGGTGGCGGAGTCTTTCGCTACCTGACAGAGCAGGACGATGTCACAATGGTCGAGGACTATGTCTCTCCCAGCTATGCCCGCAACGAGCTTCATCCATACACGATCGATGGACGGCTCTTCCTGGTCCAGATATGGGAGGGCAGCGCCACAGCAGAGTTCCAGGAGTTCGATCCGACAGGCAGCACGCGACTTGCCGGCACCACCCGCCTGGGCCACAACTCCGACTACCTTTCCTGGTCGGGGTACGCTCTCGTCGGCAACCGTCTCTTCTACCAGACCGCGCGCAGCCACGACCCGTTCGCGCCCAGCGGCTATTCGGGAGGGCAGCTGATGGTCAGGGATCTTGGCTCCGACGCCCGCGCCAAAACCCTCCTCAGCTATGATGACCCGGACAACCAAGGTTCACTCCACGCTGTCGGAAGCAACCTCTATAGGATCGACTTCAGTGAAGACTACTACCTTGTTCAGATCAACCGCATAGACCTCACCAGCGGAAAGGTCGCGAAGGGGCTGGAGTTCTCGATAGACTTAGTGATAGACAACTGGAGGGACTATGTGGACTGGGCGGTTGCCGGGGATCAGGATGCCTTCTACATTGCCGCAAAGGACAAGATTGCTTCGGCTGTCAACCTCTGGAGGCTGTCTTGGAGTGACCTGGAAAAGGGCGATGTCTGGAACCTCGCTCTGGTTCATTCTCAGGCCCTCGAAGATGAGAGGGACGGCCTGCTGGGACTGGATGCTGACGAAGGCTATGTGGCCCTGGAACTGTTCACCTGGGGCAAAGGGACCTTCATCCTGTATGACCATGGTACCGGCACTGCCACCACTGTCAAACCGGGCCATGACCCACGCCATGTACAGATCATGAAGGTGCGATAGGCCCGGTGCTGGCCCCGTGGAGGGCAAATGTTGGGCGAGCGGAGTTGTCTAAAGCGCCAGGATGTCCGCAGTCCTATCCGATCACATCCACACCCATGTACGCGCGCAGGGCTTCGGGGACCACCACGCTGCCGTCGCGCTGCTGGTAGTTCTCCAGGACCGCGATAAGGACGCGAGGCAACGCCAGCCCCGATCCGTTGAGGGTGTGCACGTGCTGGGGCCTCTCCCCTGACCCGGGACGGTAGCGGACGTTGGCCCTGCGCGCCTGGAAATCGGTGCAGTTGCTGCAGGAGCTGACCTCGAGCCACTCGCCGCAGCCGGCGGCCCAGATCTCAATGTCGTAGGACTTCGCGGCGTTGAACCCGAGGTCGCCGCTGCAAAGCTCCAGTATGCGATAGGGCAGGCCCAGCTTCTGGCACACGTCCGTCGCATCATCCAGCATCTTCTCCAGCTCGCCGTCCGATGTCTCGGGCTCCACGAACTTGTAGACCTCCACCTTGTCGAACTGATGCCCTCTCTTGATCCCCCTGGTGTCCTTGCCCGCGGACATCCTCTCGCGGCGGAAACACGCGGTATACGCCACGTAGTACAGAGGCAAAGCGTTCGAATCGAGGATCTCGTCGCGGTGCAGGTTAGTGAGCGGCACTTCGGCAGTGGGCACGAACCACAGATCGTCCACATCGTCATGATAGAGGTTATCGGCGAACTTGGGCAGGTTGCCGGACCCCAGCATGCATTCCTGCTTCACCATGAACGGAGGATAGACTTCCGAGTATCCGTGCTCCCGGACGTGGAGGTCCAGCATGAAGGCGATCAGCGCCCTCTGGAGCTTTGCGCCATGCTCTCTGAGCAAGTAGAAACGGCTCCCGGATATCTTCACGCCGCGCTCGAAGTCGATGATGCCCAGCTTCGTGCCGATGTCCCAGTGAGCCAGGGGCTCGTAATCGAACTCCGGAATCTCGCCCCAGCTCCGCAGCACCACGTTGCCGGTCTCGTCCTCGCCCACCGGAACAGCCGGATGCACAATATTCGGTATTCGAAGAAGCAGATCGTTCAACTTCCGTTCGTTTTCGCTGGCCTCGTCTTCGAGGGACTTGACCATCTCGCCCGCATCCCTCATCTCGGCAAGGAGCTCCGCCGGTTTCTCCTTCATCCGGGCGATCTCTTTGCTGGCCTGCTTGCGCTTTGCCCTGAGGGCCTCCACCTCCTGGATAAGCCGGCGCCTCTCCTCGTCAAGGCGGATGATCTCGCCTAGATCGGTGTCCTCCCCCCGTTTCGCCAAGGACTCCCGCACAACATCCGGATTCTGCCGAATGAGCTGAATGCTAAGCATTGCCGCCCCCGTCCTCCGCGGACTCAGGTCCGGCGGCCCCCTCTTCCTGCTCCTCTTCTTCCTCTTCTTCGGCTGAAGCGTCCTTGGCTCTCAGCGTTCTCAGTTGCGGGAACAGGATGACCTCTCGAATCGACTGCTTGTTGGTGAGCACCATCATCAGGCGATCGATGCCAATGCCCAGCCCCCCCGTAGGCGGCATTCCATATTCCAGAGCAACCAGGAAGTCCTCGTCCAGCCTCTCCACCTCCTGGTCCCCAATCTCTCTGCGAAGCCGCTCCTGCTCCTCGAAACGCGCTCTCTGCTCGAGGGGATCGTTGAGCTCGGTGAAGGAGTTGGCGACCTCCATTCCCCCGATGAAGCATTCGAACCTCTCCACCAGTCGAGGGTCATCCGGCTTGCTTTTGGCCAGAGGAGATATCTCCACCGGATAGTCAAGAACGAACGTGGGCTGGATCAGGTTGGGCTCGACAAACACCGAGAAGAGCTTGTCGACCAGCCTCCCCCAGCTCATGTTGTCCTCCAGATCAACGTGCAGTCTGCCGGCCTCATCTCTCAACCGGTCCAGATCGCGGTATCTCTCGTCCAGGAAATCTATGCCACACTTCTCGATCAGCTCGTCCCTGAGATAGACCCGGCGCCAGGGCGGCGAGAGATCGAGGACTGCTTCGCCGCACGGGACTTCAAGGCCGCCAAGCACCTCCTGCGCGATGCAGGACACCATCCCCTCGACCATCTCGGCGACGTCGGTATAGTCAGCATAGGCCTCGTAGCTTTCGACCATGGTGAACTCAGGGTTGTGTTTGATCGAGATGCCTTCGTTGCGAAAGATGCGACCGATCTCATATACCTTGTCCAGGCCGCCGACGATCAGGCGCTTGAGATAGAGCTCAGTGGCAATACGCAGATAGAGCTCCTGCTCCAGTGCATTGTGATACGTGCGGAATGGACTGGCCATCGCACCAGCGGCGATGGGCAGCAGCACGGGCGTTTCCACCTCGATAAATCCACGCCCGTCGAGGAAGCGGCGCATGGCGGCGATCAGCTTGCTGCGAGTGACGAAGACCTGTCTGGCATCCTCATTGGCGATGAGATCAAGATATCTCTGACGGAACCGCGTGTCGACATCTTTCAGCCCGTGCCATTTCTCCGGCAGAGGCTGAAGCGCCTTGGAGAGCATGACAAAATCGGACGCTTTGACCGTGATCTCGCCGCTGCGGGTGCGGAACATCTTCCCGCCGACGCCGATGAAGTCGCCGATGTCGAAATCCTGGAGATGTTCGTATATCTCATCGCCGAGTTGATCCTTGCGAAAGAAGGCCTGGAGCTTGCCTGACCCATCCCTCACGTCGAGGAAGGTTGCCTTGCCCATGGAACGGGAGGAGACGATACGGCCGGCGATGCGCACCTCGGGTCCGTCGTCGTTCTCTGTCTCCACCTGCTCAAAAAGGGCTGCTGCCTCCTGAGCGGTGTGGGTGCGGTGATAGCGATGGGGGTAGGGGTCGATGTTGCGGCTGCGAATCCTGTCGAGCTTTTCCAGGCGTCCCCTGGTCAGCGCCTCTTTCCTGCTTGCCATCTCACGAGCCCGGGCAGATCGGCGGATTTCTCCACCTCATGCTGGGCTATTCTATCTTCACTACTTTCATCTTGATAGCCCCGGCGGGGGTTTCCACCTCAACCTCGTCGCCCACCTTCTTGCCCATCAGGGCGCTGCCGACAGGTGACTCGTTGGAGATCTTTGCCTCGCTGGGATCGGCCTCCACGCTGCCAACGACGCTGTAGTGCTCCTTGCCGCCCTCTCGACTCTTTACCGTCACCTTGGATCCCAGCTTCACTTCTCCAGAAGGGGATTTCTCCTCCTGTATGACAACCGCATTCCTGATCATCCCCTCCAGGGTGAGAATCCTTCCCTCGACAAACGACTGCTCGTTCTTGGCATCATCGTATTCAGCGTTGTCGACCGTTCCACCGAGCTCCTTGGCCCTGTGGATCTGCTCGGCAACCTGAGGACGCCGTACGGCGAGCAGATGCTCAAGCTCGGCCTTCAGCTTCTCGAGCCCTTCAGCTGTTAGATATACATCTTTTTGAGGCATCCCCCGATCCTCCAACCCACCAACAAAGACCGAGAGCCAGCGATTGAACATGCTGCCTCTCGACCGTTAGCACTGGATTATACCGGAAACATAGGGAATTGTAAAGCGCCTTTCGGGCGTAGGAGCGTTTTCTTTATGATCCTATGATTGTCTATTCCTCATTCTTAGCTGGGTACAGGTCTTTCACCATAGCCACAAAAGCATCTATCCAGCTTTGTCTCTCGCCCTCGCTCCATCGCACGCCTCTGTCAGGAAGTTCTTGGAAGAAGCCTGTTAAGGCTAGAGATACCGACTTTGGTCCATCTTCACTTGGTCGCAGTCAAAATATTGTTCGCCGTCTATCTCTATCGTGTTAGGTCTGCCCTGGCGAACACTGATCTCTAGGGGGCCGTGTACGTCCTGAGGCCATCAGCGTCCCAAATCCGGAGAGTACCGTCACCATTGTATGCGCGTAGCGTTGCAACCTCATCCCCGTAGGCATTATGGATGCTCAGCTTCCCATCGCCAGTACCATACTCGCTCTCCAGTTTCACGATGTACTGCCCGTCAGCGTTCGTGAGGAGCAGATACCCGCCATCATCTCGCGTCGTCAGCACGGCCGTTGTCATGCCACTCTCGTTCCGTATTCGAAGAGTGGACAACGTCAATTCGTCCAGGCTGGCCAGCTGCTTCGCCACCTCGCCCTGCACAACGCTCGCGACATCGAAGCCGGACTGCGTTCCCTGAGCTTGCGCCACAATATTCGGCACCACGCCTGCAAGCTGTCTTTCTACCTCTTCCTGCACAATGCTCGAGACATCATCTGGCATCTGACCTGCCAACTGCAGTTCAACCTCTTCTTGGACAATAGACTCGACTTCACTCTCAGAAAGCCACGATTGACAGCTAGCAGAAAAGACCACAGCTATGCTGACTGCCAGAACCAGCATTATGCGAGTAGTTTTCATAGTTCCTCCCATCTCAAGTGTCAGGTGCACAGATTATAGTCGCAAGAGGGGTGTGGGGGAAGTGCTTGGGGATAGAAGAGAAGCCCCAGCCAATGACCAGAGACTCGAAAGTCCCTCTTGAACCCTCAGTTCACAACAGTCTATTCAAGACTTCCGCCCTGAAAGACCTTCCGTGAGCAGGGCGAATCCACTCGGCCCCACTTTCCAGCAGAAGCCTCCAGCTGTCTTTCACGGCACCACGATCCTCCGCGTACATAGGGACACCAGGAACATGTCGCCTTGGGTGACCAGTCATGGCCAAATCGCCGACAAACGCGTCACCCGTGTCCAAGAGGAGACTCATTGAGCCGAGGGAGTGTCCGGGTGTGTGAAGTACCCTGCCGCGAATACCGAAGGGCTCCAAGGAGAACTCCTCGTCTCCCATCGATATGTCCACCGGCGTCGCGTGAAACCTGATGATAGACGTCCATGCCAGTGCGATGGCGCGATGAAAGTGCCTCCGCGGGCCAAATGCCGGTGGCACTGCCTTGATACCTTGCTCCACCCAATCCTTCTCCCGGTAATTGACTGCCACAGGAGCACCCGTCAGTTCCTTGAGTTCACGCAACGAGCCCGCATGGTCCCAGTGACCGTGAGTGAGCAGGATGAGGGATATGTCCTCTGGACTGATCCCCAGACGCTCAGTCTCCCTCAAGAACTTGCGGCCCTTCTTGGGGCCCCCAGCGTCAACGAGGATAAGGCCTTCCTCTTTGATCAGATAGCAGTTGGTGAATCCCAGTAGCAGTGTATGTATCTCGGTTTTCATCCAATTGTAGCTACCCGATTATACCATGATACAGCGGCCGGAAAGGAGTTGACTGGATTTCTTCAATGGTTAGGGCTGCGACGCGTGTCTGAGCAAACGTGTGAGTTGACTGCCCCTTTTCTATTTGGGTCCACAAAGCTGACAAAACTCTCTCCGTGTTGGTGGTAGGATTATACCCTCGCGAGATCTGCATGGGAAGTCCTTGGGGATAGAAGAGAAGCCACAGGCAGTGCCCAAGGCTGAGGTCGTTTCTGGGACAGCGGGCAAGCGCATCTAGGATCGTTTGAGGCCAAACTCGTCGGGGTTTAGCTCTTTTGGGAGAGACGAGAAATGTGTGAACACCATCTCGTTCAATCCTTGAACGAACATGTTGAGCTTGTCATTGCCATGTTTGGGGTCATGCTTCAGTGATTCGGGTGGTTTGAGTCCCTCCAGTGCCATGTCAACATGTTGCAGCACCAGCTCAAAATACAGCCTCCAGGATTCATGTGTCCTTCTGCATTCTCTCGGCCACCAGCTGAAGGGCTTGTAGGACAACACTTTCGCCTGTTCATCGATAACCCCAAGCCTGCAAGATTGAAGCGCAAATCCTACCTCTGCTATAAGAGCACCAATATCTACAATGGCCGCTGGATCTCGACGTGCATAGTGCAGTATCCCAGAACCAGCACGAACCGGTTCCACTGCGTATTCCTCAGAACTCAAATCACGATCTTCCAGAAGGGCTTGGCGACAGACGTAATACAGATCACAGGTCTCCGCGCTGCCCAGCAAACACACCCCTTGAATATCTACAACGATCTCCTGGCATCGCAATCGCACTCTCTGGAGCATACAGGCAAAATTCCACAACTCCTCTTGTTGTGCAGGAGTGCGTCTCCTGGAGAGTATGCCCAAGGCCCTTGCCCCCCTCACTCAATTCCTAGCCAGAGCGCTCATCATGACTCTATCAGGTGCACTGATTGTAGTCGCAAGAGGAGTGCAGGTGATTCAGTATAGGTCGACGCGTGTTTCCTCTGCCTGTTCACCTTCAGGCTGTTCGATGCGCTCCGGACACTCCGTGCCGGCGATCCGGCAGAACCCGCACTCCATAGCGCTTGGCACCTTTGGAGGCGGTGCTGAGGCGCCAATCCGTCGGATGAGTTTGCCCAGGTTGCTGATGAACAGATCGTCTACAGCGCTGGCAGGAATAGGCACCTCATGCTCTTGATATACCACTCTGCCATCGAACTTCATTGTGCGGTACTGGCGAAAGGCCAGAGGAATAGCCCACATGTAGATCATGACTTGCACGTGGTCAGAGGGCCTTGGCTGTCCTGTCTTTGCATCACAAACAAGCCCATGATCGCCTTTGATGGCGATCAAGTCCGGTTTGCCACCCACAACGATACCCGACTCTTTTCCCTGCAAACGGAATCGGTTCTGGGCCTCTAGAAAGATGGTGTACTGCGGGTCCAATTTCTCACGGATCTCCCGGAGCAGGGCCGCATGGTCGATCTGCCACTTCGTCTGGTCAAAGGTGTCGGGTACTCTGTCATATTTTTGATGATGAGCCTTGAACCATGCTCCCCATTCGCATGATGCTTCGCCCACCAGCAAACTTGTGAGCCACGTTGCCCAGATGTATGGCTCAGACCTTGGCACTCCCATCTGTGTCTCCTTGGCCGATGATGTCCACAATATAGCAGATTTGAACGTCGGGTTCCATGGATTCCCCATTGCAGCACACCGGATATGAAGGCTCCCTTCAAAATGGTCGGTAGGCTCGCCACACAACACGCTAATGGCCCGTCGTCTGATGTGGTATAATGGCGCCGAAAGTCTGCCACGTTTGTACTCCACGATCATCTGCATTAGACGTGGCGATCTGAGTCTCTAGTTTGTTATGCTTCTTGTGAGGAGTGGGCCATAATGTGTTGGCGCGACCAGTGCCGATTCTTGAGGCAGCCTCCTTCCTTCCGATCGAGTACTGCATCCAAGACGTGTGTTGAAACACTGATTGCGTGGCTCTCTCAACAAGCAATCCCGTCACACTGACGGGGAAGGGACGATACGTGGTGGCGAAAACGGGAACCTCACCAGGCAGGTCCCAGTCGGTGGACCGCGAACCCCGGAAACGAAAGCAGCATAAGAACCAGACGGCGCTCGTGCTCAGGATACTGGAATGTCTCAGCCAGGACGGAAACCAGAGAGAGTTGATTGGCCAGATCCTGCAGCTTGCCAAAGAGTTCTCCGGTTGTGAGGCTGCGGGCATTCGCCTGAGAGATGGCGAGGACTTCCCGTACTATCAGACCACTGGATTCCCGGATGAGTTCGTGCTGGCCGAGACCAGCCTGTGTAGCCGCGATCCCCACGGATTGCCGATGCGCGACGATTTCGGCAATCCCGTGCTGGAGTGCATGTGCGGCAACATCATCTGCGGGCGCTTCGATTCCAAGAAGCCCTTCTTCACCTGTGGTGGCTCGTTCTGGAGCAACAACACCACCGAAATGCTCGCTTCAACGACAGAAGAAGACCGGCAGGCGCGCACACGCAATCGGTGCAACGGCGAGGGCTATGAGTCTGTGGCTCTGATACCGCTTGGGTTTCAGGGAAGCAACATCGGGCTCCTGCAACTGAACGACAAGCGGCGCAACCGCTTCACACCCGAGCTCATCGAGTTCTACGAGGGCGTCGGTCAGAGCATCGGGATCATACTCGCCCGCAAGCAGGCGGAGGAGGCGCTGCAGGTGTCGGAGCAGAAATACCGTTCCCTGTTTACAGGCATGCTAAATGGTTATGCCTACTGCAAAATGATATGGGATAAGAACAATGAGGCTGTAGATTTTGTCTTCATCGAAGTCAATGACGTTTTTGAGAGAC
>JAZFSU010000264.1:0-2634 GCA_036446335.1 Dehalococcoidia bacterium
CCTGGTTCCCAGTTGCCCTACGTCGGGACCAGCGCCTTCGCTCACAAGGGCGGTCTCCACGTCTCGGCAATGATGAAGCACGAGGAAAGCTACCAGCACATCGACCCTGACCTCGTGGGGAACCGCAGCCGGGTCCTTATCTCCGAGCTTTCGGGCATGAGCAACGTCACATACAAGGCAAAGGAGCTGGGATTGGATGTCCCGACCGGAGATCGAGCCCGGGCAGTGCTGGAGCAGATAAAGACGCTCGAAAGCCAGGGGTTCCAGTACGAGGGGGCCGACGCCTCCTTCGAGCTTTTGCTCAAGCGCACGCAGCCGGGCTACCGGCCTCCGTTCGAGCTGGTGGACTTCATGGTGGTCATCGAGAAACGTCGCCGCCTGCCCACAGGCCTGTCAGAAGAGGACATGCTGTCTGAGGCCATGGTCAAGGTCAGAGTGAGCGGTGAAGTGTTCCATACCGCGGCCGAGGGCAACGGTCCGGTCAATGCCCTGGACGCCGCGTTGCGCAAAGCCCTGCTGCAGTTCTATCCGAGCGTAGCGGCGGTGAGGCTGGTGGACTATAAGGTACGCATCCTCGAGGAAGACCATGGCACCGAGTCACGCGTGAGGGTTCTCCTCGAGTCCGGTGATGGCGATCGCGAATGGCACACCGTCGGATGCTCCACGAATATCATCGAGGCAAGCTGGGTGGCCCTGGCGGACAGCCTGGAGTACTGGCTGTTGCGGCATGGAACGTCCCAGGTCGCGACATAGCCTGCCGGGAGACTGAGTTGACCAAGTTCATTCTCGTGCGGCACGGGGAGACCGAATGGAATCGGAACGAGAGGTTCCGTGGCAGAGCCGATCTCTCGTTGAATGAGAACGGCCTCAAACAGGCCGAAGCCGCTGCCCTCAAGCTGAGTGGGGGAGAGGTGGCAGCCATATATTCCAGCCCCATGAAGCGTACGCTCGAGACTGCCGACCCCATATCTAGAGAACTCGGCGTAGCTGTATCGCCCACGATGGGGCTCATCGACATCGACTATGGAGAATGGCAGGGGCTTTCCCCCGAGGAAGCGATCGAAAAGGACGCCGCAATGCACGACAAGTGGCTTAGCTCCCCGCACGAGGTGCTCTTTCCGGGCGGCGAAGGCCTCGGCGACGTGCGCGAGAGGGCCGAAGGAGCTGTCCATGAGATCGCCGCGAAGCACGACGGTCAGACTGTGATCCTGGTATCTCACAAGGTTGTGTGCCAGGTCCTCCTGTGTGCGATGCTGAGTCTGGACAACTCCCACTTCTGGCAGGTGAGACAGGACGTCTGCGCCATCAACCGCTTCCAGGTCGCTGATGGCTTCACCTCGGTGAGATCGGTCAACGACGTCTGCCACTTGAAGAACCTGGCCGCGAGATGAGCTCGTCACGCGTAACGGCGGTGATCGAGCTGCTGGCCAGGGAATACGGCAACCTCGCCTGGAGCCAGCATCGCGACCCTCTCTCGGAGCTCATCATGACCATCCTCTCGCAGCATACATCGGACCGGAACTCGGGGCGCGCCTATTCATCCCTGGTGGCCACGTTCGGAGGCTGGCAGGATGTGGCTGAGGCAAACGCAGAGGACATCGCTGAGTCAATAAGAACCGGCGGGCTTGCTGAGGTCAAGGCTGTGAGGATCAAGCAGATACTCGGCCAGATTCTGGCGCAGCGCGGCTCTCTCGACCTCGCCTTCCTTCAGGGGCTGCCCCTCACCGAGGCCAGAGCCTGGTTGCTCAGCCTCCCCGGTGTGGGGCCCAAGACCGCTGCCTGTGTGCTGCTGTTCTCGCTGGGGAGACCGGCGCTGCCGGTCGATACGCACGTGCACCGGGTTGCGAAAAGGCTGGGGCTGATAGACTCCGGAGTATCCGCGGAGAAGGCGCATGAGGTCCTTGGCGCCATGGTGCCGTCCGGCGAAGTCTACCAGTTTCACATGCACATGATTGAGCACGGTCGCAGGGTGTGCCGGGCGCAGCAGCCTCGCTGCCATCAGTGCGCGCTGCTGCAGGTCTGTCCCGCGGGCCAGCTCCTGCCTGGGACTGCACCTGAACACAAGGTGAAGGCGTGAGCGCGGCGGCCGAGATAATGGCCCGCGCCCGTTCCCTGTTCGATGTCGTGGGCGTGGCCCCGGACCCCGCAACCGGTGACACGATCATGGTCCTGGGCCTGGTTACGACGCCTGAGCGCGACCTGGACGATTTCGCGTCCGAGGGCTCGAAGTCGATCCTGCGTGGCTTCATCCGCCACGCCAAGGCCAGGGAAGATGAGCTGCTGGAATTCATCCGGGAGAGAGGATTCGCCGCCAGCCTGGTGGGTGAGCTTGGCTATGCCCCGTCGGGGAAGCCGAATCTCAAGCATCTGGCAGTCGCCGCCGGCCTGGGGAGGCAGGGCAAGAACACGCTCGTCATCAGTCCCGAGTTCGGCCCGTGGCTGAGGTTCATGGCCGTCAGGACCGACGCTCTCCTCGAAGCTACAGGTCAGGGCGAGCACTCCACGGAGCAAAACCCGTATTGCGAGAGCTGCGAGAAGTGCATCGAATCCTGTCCCGTGGGCATACTCCTGCCATATCGCCTGACCAACACCGGTCGCTGCCTTGCCGCCATCTCGGGAGACCGCCGGGGTGAG